>JAFAGE010000404.1 GCA_023423015.1 Bacteroidota bacterium | reverse complement strand
ACCTTGATGCTAATTACTATTACGGCTTCATAGCTTTTTATGATCGCGACTACAGTAATGCGCTGCAAGCTTTCAGGGTGGTAGAAAATCATCCTGAATATGGAAAGGTGGTGCCTTATTATATTTCCACGATCCAGTATTCACTCAATAAACAAGACACTGCACTGGCATATGCTGAAAGTAAATTGAAATCCGGCAACCAGACACACGACCTGGAAATGCGCCAGCTTGTTGGTCACAGTTATTTCCAGAAGGGAGATTTTGCGAAAGCATTGCCCTACCTGGAGACCTATGTTATTAATTCGAAAAAGGTAAGCCGCCAGGATCTTTACGAACTCTCGTATAGCTACTACCAGACCGGCAACCTTCAGAAAGCCATCGAAGGGTTCAGGCAACTCGGGGGTAAGGAAGATTCACTAGCCCAGGATGCCATGTATCTGCTGGGAGATGCTTATCTGAAAACAAACCAGAAAGCAAATGCACGTAATGCCTTCCTGTTCTGCGCAGCCAACAGCAGCAACCCAAAGCAGAAAGAAATTTCTGCATTTAACTATGGCAAGCTGTCGTATGAACTTGGCCACCAGGATGTGGCAATGAGCGAGCTTCAGAAATTTGTTCAGGCATATCCCAACTCAGAATACTCTAATGAAGCTAAGGATCTGCTGGTGGCTGTACTTGCAAATACCAGCAATTACCAGGAGGCACTTACCATGATTGAGTCGATGCAGAATCCGACTCCAAATGCAAAGGCACTGTATCCACGCATATTATATGGCAGGGCCGCTGAGTTGGTCAATGATGGGTTGGTAGACGAAGCGGCGGTGTTGCTGAATCGTGCAGAAAAACAACCGAACAATACAGCAGTGCTGCCCTATATCCAGTTCTGGAAAGGAGAAATTGCTTATCGCAAAAACAACATCGACGAGGCAGTGCGGTATTATTTCGATTACCTCCGCAGCGGCGTTACAAGCGGCGAGGTATCTCCCGCTCATGCAAAGTACAACCTCGGTTATTGCTTCCTGAAAAAAGAGAACTACAACCAGGCAGCAGGATTTTTTGAGGAGATTGCAAAAACTCCGAAGATCAATTCTTCACCTGTTGAGCAGGATGCATACCTGAGAACAGCAGATTGTTATTACATGAACCGCGATTATCGCCGTGCAACTTCGATGTACGATAAGGTGCTCGAATTTTCATGGGCTTCTTCAGATTATGCCACGTTCCAGAAAGCCATGATAGAAGGAGTGAGCAGCGGTAAGAAAAAGATTGACCTGCTAAGCACCATGAGCAGGAAGTACCCCACATCTCCTCTTCGTCCCGATGCAAATATGGAAATCGCCACAACCTACCTGGCAAACGAGCAATACCAGGAAGCTGTTCCGTTTTTGAAGAATGTGGTGAACGATCCGAATGCATCATTAAAACCACGCGCACTACTTCGTCTCGGTATCGCTTATTTCAACCTTGGCAACAACAACGAAGCGCTTAAACAATACACCACGTTGCTTGAGCAATATCCTAACTCGCTAGAGGCAGAGTCGGCGCTTGATAACGCAAGATCAATTTATGTAGATGAAGGCCGCACTTCCGAGTATGTGGAATTTGCGCGAAAGATGGGTAAAGATATTTCCAGCTCCCAGGAAGACCAGCTTGCGTACCAGGAAGCCGAGGTTCAGTTTAACAACGGAAATTTCCCTGCTGCTGCCGAGAAGTTCGAGGCATATCTCGCCAAATTTCCTGAAGGACGCTATGCGTTGGAAGCCTTGTACTACAAGAGTGAAATTTATGTCAACCAGAAAAACTTTGAAAAAGCTGTTTCAGGATACGAAATACTGGCCGACCGTGCGCCGCATAAGTTCGGTGAACGTTCTCTTCTCCAGGCTGCGCGTATCAATTTCTTCGATCTGAAGCGCTACGAAAATGCCGAAAAGTATTTCCTGAAACTGAAAGACTTTGCTTCGAACCAGGAATCAAGAATGGAGGCAATGCGTGGATTATTGCGCAGCCAGTTCCAACTGAAAAAATGGGACGCTGCAGTGGCAAATGCTAAAGACCTGCTTGCTGAAAAAGCAGCGGGAGCCGATGACCGTGTGCTGGCAAATATGGCCATTGCCAAAGCGGCTCAATCAAATGGTGAACATGAAACGGCCATCACTCATTTCCGCACGGTAGCTTCTTTGAGTAAGTCGGCTTATGGCGCTGAAGCGCGCTATGAAATCGCAAACAGCCTGTTTAATCAGAACAGGTTGACAGATGCTGAAAAAGCTGCCTTCGAAGTCATCAATAAATCCGGTTCCTACGAACTGTGGGTAACCAAAGCCTATATACTTCTTGGTGACGTATATTATAAACAGAAGGATTATTTCAACGCGAAAGCAACTTACAAGAGTGTAATTGATAATGCCAAGCTGGAAGACCTTCGCCAGGAAGCTGACCGGAAATACCAGGAAGTAGCGGCAGAAGAAGAGAAGGAAAGTAAGGTGGAATGATCAGGTGACGGTGAAAGGTGAAAGGTGAGAAGATTGCCATTTACCGTTTGCCGCCAATTTGGTGAAAGGGATAATGATTTGAGATTTTTTCTATGAGTATAAAAAAACTATTTCTTCTGACGATTGTTGCAGGTGGTGTTGTGTCGGCGGCTTTCGGACAGGATTCAACTAAGAGGAGAACGATAGACATCACATCTACGTTTAAACCCGTGTTGCGTGAGCCTTCAAAACTCAACTTTCAGGCATCGCCTGTTGTTGGCGACACATCAAGGCCGCGACTCACATATAATATTCCTGCTGAAAACCTGATGTTCGCATACCAGCCTGCCGAACTTCGACCGGTTTCGTTGAGCAACGATTCCTCCGCCGATTGGCCATACAGCAACTTTATTAAAGCCGGCTTCGGCAACGTTCACCAACCTTATCTCAAGGCCGGTTTTAGTTTTGGAGACAGAGAAAATACATTCATAAATATTTTTGCCGATCATTATACGTCGAAAGGCGACCTGCAATTTCAGAAGAACAGCCTGAGTAAAGTGGGCGCCGCCCTTACTTACAAGACACCCAAAGATCTGGAGTGGAACGCGGGCCTGGGCTTTTCCAGCAACGACTATTATCTCTATGGCTTTCAGCCAGACACGATGAAATTTACGAAGGATGAGCTCAGGCAGCGTTTCCAAACCATCGAAGGAAGAGTAAGCATGCGCAATATCGTGCCTACCGATTTCGGACTGAGTTTTCAACCATCGGCACGCGTTGCCATGTTTACCGACAATCATGACCCGAAAGCATCGGAAGCAAACTCAGTAGTTACCCTTCCCGTGCAGAAAAATTTTGGAAAAACAACGGCTTTTAATCTGGGTTTAACTGCGGACCTGACCAGTTACCGTAACAAAGCCATATCGAACAAATCGGAGATCAACAATATTTACATGATTTCTCCGGCGGTGTTACTAAAAACTCCGAACCTCTACCTCCATGCGGGCCTCATTCCTTCGTGGGACCAGGGTGTGTTTCACATGTTGCCGAACGCAATGGCCGACATCACTACCAACGACCAACGTTTTACGTTGCAACTGGGTTGGATAGGTTACTATGATAAAGGATCGTACCAGCGGTTTGCTTCTATCAACCCCTGGTTGGCAAGGCCCGATTCGTTACTTAACACCCGTGTACAGGAAGGTTATGTTGGTTTTAAAGGATCCGTTGGCGACCACCTGAGTTATTCAGCAAAAGTTGGATATCAGCAACATAAAAACATCCCGTTGTTTGTTAACGACCAGCTTGATGGTAAAACATTCCTCATTCTGTACGAAGACAAGCTGAACATGATCCAGACACATGCAGAAGCCGAATACAGGGTAGGAGACAAGTTCAGCGCAAAGGGAATATTTAACTGGAATATTTTTAAGATAGAAGAGTACGATAAACCCTGGGGGATGATACCTTTGGAGTTGACTACCACGCTGAGGTGGCAGGTACTGCGCGACCTTTTTGTTCGTGCCGATCTCTGGACCTGGGACGGCGCGCGCTACAGAACGAAGAATAATGAATCGTTCAAAGGCGAAGGGGCTTTCGATGTGAACGCAGGAGCGGAATTCCGCGTAACCAAAAACTTCAACGTTTGGTTGCAGATGAACAATATATTCAATAACCGGTATGAAAGATGGAACCAGTATGAATCATTCGGCTTCAACATTCTTGGAGGAATCGTTTACTCGTTCAACCAATAACATGGTTCAACTGATCAGAACCTACCTGCTTCAGAACAAAAGTATCAGCATACCCGGCCTGGGTACTATCTACGTGGAACGCACACCTGCCCAGACAGATTTCGTAAACAGGCAACTGCTGCCGCCCTCATATCATTTCCGTTTCGACAAATATTTTGACGCACCAGGTAAAGAATTTTTCACCTTCCTCGCTGCAAGAAAAAGTGTGGAAGACTACGAAGCCATCAAACTTTATAACGAATGGGCGATGCAGCTTCGTAACCGGATAGGCACTGACGAATTTACTTCGATCAGTGGAGTAGGAGCTCTGAAAAGAGATACATCGGGAGAAATAATTTTTGAGCCGGCACAAGCCCCACAGGCCTGGCATTTACCGGTGCCTGCCGAACGCATTGTGCGTACAAATGCGCTGCACACCATGATTGTTGGTGACCGCGAAGTTACCAACGTTGAAATGAGCGATTACCTGCATGAAGAAGCACAGCGCAAACGTGGCAGGTGGTGGATCTACGCCATTGTTGTTGCTGTGATTGCTATAGCTGCTATTGTATTTGGTATAACACGCAGCTCCGGCAGTTCTGCTCCTTTCGGCAATCAGCAAATTGTACCTACCCGATGATTCACTACGAGCACTGCCCGGTGTGCCAGTCAGCGAATATCATTAAGGTGCTTGCCGCCAAAGACTACACCGTTTCTCAGGATACCTTTAACATCTGGCAATGCGCTCATTGCTCATTACGATTTACGCAGGATGTGCCTGCTGCCGATGAAATTGGTAAGTATTACAAGTCGGAAGACTATATTTCTCATACAGAGAGTTCACGGGGAATTATAAACGCTTTATACCTGCAGGTTCGCAAATTCACCTTACGTTCGAAGAGAAATTTCGTGGAAGAATATGCAGGTGGTGAAAATCGTTTGTTGCTCGACGTAGGTGCCGGAACTGGTGCTTTCGTACACTACATGCAAAAGCACGGATGGAAAGCTGAAGGTATCGAACCCGATGACAACGCCATCAGCCGCGCTTTGTCGGCCTATGGAATTCATCTGCGCAATTCTTCTGAGCTATTTCGCCTGCCACCTCATTCGTACGATGCCATTACGCTGTGGCACGTGCTTGAACATGTTCATGAGTTGCACAAATACATGACGCAACTGAAAAACCTGCTGCAAAAAGATGGAGCGCTCTTTATTGCCGTTCCTAATTACACTTCAGTAGACGCCGAAATCTACCAGGGTTCGTGGGCGGCATACGATGTGCCCAGGCACCTCTATCATTTTTCACCTGCTTCCATGCAACAACTTGCTTCATTGCATGGACTCACAATAGAAAAATGTCAGCCAATGTGGTTCGATAGTTTTTATGTGAGTATGCTCAGCGAAAAATACCAGAAGAAATCCGCTGGTGTGGTTCGTGGGTTTCTGAGCGGACTGCGTTCAAACAGCAAAGCACTTGCAAAGCCCCGTAAGGCAAGTTCATTGATTTTCGTGATGAGGGCGTCGCACGACTCTGCATAATTACCGGGTCTGGACTATTGCCTGTACTCCTGTGGCGTCTTTCCCTTTTTGAAACTGTCGAAACCAAACATGGTAGGAGTATAATTTACTTCAATAGTTACATCAGCTTTTTTTGGAACAGAGGATTCAAGACCCGTTGCCCAATAACAGGCGTTCACGATTAGACGGCGCAGGTCTTCATTCACGAGGTCTACTGATGCTCCCATGGTTGTTGTAAATGCCTTACCGGCTTTGCCTTTCGCAAGACTATAAGTCTTGGTCCACGCAACGGGCATCACCGATTTATCCAGGTTTACCGGGGCATCGGCAGTCATGCCATTGGTCGATTGCCCGTACAGCAGCACCCTGGCCGTAGTGTCCAGTTGCCGCACCGTGTACACGTCGGTGGGAACCCAGATGTTCTGAACTCCATTAAGCACTAGATTTTTGGCATCCTGTTCAATGCCATTTATGATTGCTCTTGTTCCTTCTTTTCCATGTACGCCATGGTGTGCCACCCAGGTTTCTCCAAGTATTTTCTTTCCGAAACCATCTTCCCAGCCTTTTATTTTGCTATCGTAACTATATCGTGTGTACGGACCGGTTGCCCCTTTTTTATAAGCGAAGGCATGCGTGGCAGTTCTTAGTCCTATTACCGGTTTGTGTTGCTGCAGATAATCATCGATAAACTTCATCTGCGCGTCAGGCAATTGTCTGAAGCGTGTAGCAATCAGCAGCAGGTCTGCATTCTTTAAGGTTTCAAGCCCGGGGATATTATTCTGGTTATTTGCATCAACCTGTCCCGTTGCGGGATCGATGGAAAACAACACGGTACAGGTGAACCCGTGTTTCTCTGAAAGGATACGCGCCAGCATTGGCAGTGATTCTTCGGAACGATATTCTTCATCGCCACTCACCAGAACGATGTGTTTGCCTTTTCCCGGTCCATTCTTTCCTTCATAAGTAATAAAAGGTTTGGAATCCTGGGCTACCGATGTACATGTTGTGAATAACAGAATTGCAGCGATCCATCTCATCATGATGTTTTCAATTTTTAGTTTACCAGAAACGGATATAAATAAGCGACAAAATGATCAGGATAGTGATGATCAGCGCCAGGGTTGAAGGTTTCAGGCGGAACATCGATTTATCAAGATCAAATGCTTTCGGATTGATTTTCGGTCCGGCAAGGCTCATCACCACCATCAAAGCAACGGTGAAGAAGAATGAATATCCCATACAAAGCAGGAATGGGATCTCATATATGCCTTCGCTGTTTTTATATGCGGTGTATAGCCAGGTATCGTGTCCAAACCAGGATGGAGCATAGTTGTTGAATACGATCGACAGAAGAAAGCCCGTGATTACGCCGGCAATTGCAGCAGCACCCGTTGTACGTTTCCAGAACATACCAAGCAGGAACATCGCAAAAACTCCGGGACTGATAAACCCGGTGTATTTCTGGATGAAAGTAAATCCGCCTTCGCCACCGATTCCGAGGGTATCTTTCCACGTGAAAATTACTGCTACAAGCATAGCAACCACCACAGTGATACGTCCCAGGTTCACCATCTTTTTCTCATCCGCGTCCTTGTTGAAATACTTCTTATGTATGTCGAGCACGTAGATGGTGGAAATACTGTTTGCCTTACCCGCAAGCGATGCAACGATTGCAGCAGTGAGAGCTGCGATCGACAATCCTTTCAGGCCTGTGGGAAGAAATGCAAGAATGGCCGAATATGCTCCGTCTTTACCGCCAACGAGGTGGGGGAGATGGCCATTTTTGTAAAGAACATATGCAGCAATACCGGGCAACATTACAATTACCGGCATAAACAATTTCAGGAAAGCCGCAAAGATCAAACCCGAACGGGCTGTTTGCAGATCGGCACCGAGAGCACGCTGCGTAATATACTGGTTGCATCCCCAATAATTGAGGTTCACAATCCACTGCCCGGCAAAATACATAGCGATGCCCGGCAACACGAGGTATTTGTCTACCTCTATCTGTGGTGAATTTTCAGTCGGTTTAGGAATGATCATGTGAAAATGATCGGGTGCGTCGTTCATCAATACTTTAAAACCTTCAATTACACTCGCGCCAACCCCCATGCGTTCACCCACAATGGACAATGCAAGATATGTGGTAGCCAAACCACCGATGATCAGCACGGCTACCTGTATAACATCGGTGTAACCAATTACTTTCATACCGCCCAGGGTGATGACCAATGCAAACAATGCAAGGCATAGCATAATCGGATGCAGGTAATCGCCACCGACGAGACCGTTAATTGCGATAGAACCGAGGTAAAGGATGGAAGTAAGGTTCACAAATACATAAAGAAACAACCAGAAAATAGCCATGATCAGCGCCACCGTTTCGTTGTACCTGCGGGTAAGAAACTGCGGCATCGTGTAAATCTTGTTTTTCAGATATACAGGGATAAACCAGATGGCAATGATCACCAGCGACAATGCAGCCAGCCATTCATATACCGCGATACCTATTCCGATAAAGTAACCTTCGCCACTCATTCCGATAAACTGCTCCGCAGAAATGTTTGAAGCGATCAGTGACGCACCAATGGCCCACCAGGTAAGTGAACCTTCGGCCAGGAAAAAATCTTTTGTGTCGGTACTCGCCTTTTTCTTCCGGTTATATATCCAATATCCGTAGGAGGCAACGATGATGAAATATAAAATAAAAACAATGTAGTCGGGGGCATTGAGATATTGCGACATAAGCAGCGGGCATGTAGATCGTTTACAATCGTCGAGATTTAGCTATCCGACAAATATAAGCGTATCGCCGACATTCAATGCGGCTAAATAAAAATGCTTAAATTGATCGTAATACCAGAAAAACCAACTCAAAACATGTCCAGATTTATTCTGTACCTCGTTCTCGCACTGATAAGCTTTCATGCTTCTGCCCAACAACAACCACTGACCCTTATTCCACAGCCCGTATCGGTCGAGCGGCTCCAGGGCAATTTTGTTCTAACTTCCGAGGTGCCGATTGAAATTTCCAGCCTGGATCAATCGCTGGAACCAGTTGCCTCATACCTGGCAGCAAGGCTTGCGGTGCCCACCGGTTTTAAACCCAAGGTCAATAAAGTTAGCACGTTCACTAAGGGAACCATCCAGCTTCAGCTTCAGAACACAGGAAAACATGGTAGCGAAGGCTACGACCTCAACGTTACCCCCGACGGTATTGTGATCAGCGCAGATTCTGCTGCCGGAGTTTTTTATGGCATTCAGACACTCTTCCAGTTATTACCAAAAGAAATAGAGAGTAAGGAAGCGGTTAAGAATATCAGCTGGACTGTTCCGGCGGTAAACATCAACGATAAGCCGAGATTTGGCTGGCGCGGTGCGATGCTGGATGTGGCGCGGCATTTCTTTACCAAAGAGGAAGTAAAGAAATTTATCGACGACATTGCCAGCTTCAAGTTTAATATGTTCCACTTTCACCTCACCGACGACCAGGGGTGGAGGATAGAAATAAAATCGCTTCCCAAACTGACAGAGGTAGGCGCATGGCGCCCCGAACGTTTGGGAAAATGGGGAAACACACCAAGGCCCTCGCCCAATGAACCTAAAACATACGGTGGTTTTTATACCCAGGATGACATCCGCGAGATCGTTAAATACGCCGCAGACCGTTTTGTGACCGTTCTGCCGGAAATAGATGTGCCCGGACATAGCCTGGCTACCGTTGCTGCATATCCTGAACTTTCATGCACCGACAGTACCTATTGGGTTAGTGTGGGCGACCGTTTCATCAGGTGGCATTCTAAAGGATTTACCGCACTTGTAGATAATACCCTTTGCCCGGCCAACGAAAAGGTGTACTCCTTCCTGGATAAAGTGTTTACCGAAGTAGCTGAGCTTTTTCCCTTTGAATATATACATATGGGTGGCGATGAAACACCAAAAGATTTCTGGAGAAACAATCCGCAGATAAAAGCATTGATGCAACGCGAAAATCTGAAAGACATGAACGAAGTGCAGAGTTACTTCGTTAAACGGGTTGGTAAAATCCTTCAGTCGAAAGGGAAGAAACAGATCGGATGGGATGAAATCCTGGATGGTGGCCTTCCTGCCGATGCAACCGTGATGAGCTGGAGGGGTATGCGCGGAGGTATTAAAGCAGCGAAGATGGGGCACAAAGTGGTGATGGCGCCCGCCACGCATGCTTACTACGATTTGTATCAAAGCGATCCGATCATAGAGCCTCCTACATACAGCATGGTTCGTTTACGCGATTCATACAAATTTGAACCGGTACCTGATGGCATTGATGAAAAGCTGATACTCGGCGGCCAGGGTAATCTGTGGACGGAACAGATTCAGAACATGCGCCACGCACAATATATGTTGTATCCCCGAATACTCGCCGTTGCCGAATCCGTTTGGTCGCCGAAAGAGAAAAAGAACTGGAGCGATTTTACTGCCCGGGTTGAAAGAACATTTGACCGGTTCGACGTTGCCGAAAGAAAATACTCACGTGCAATGTTCGACCCCATCTTCAAGGCCACACGCGAAATTGGAAAACTGAAACTTGAGCTTTCAACGGAAGTTGAAGGAGTGGATATATATTACTCTTATGATGGATCTAATCCCGATAAATATTATCCAAAGTACACGAAGGCGTTGATCATTCCACATGATGTAGCTGATGTGAAAGTGGTGACATACAAAGACGGTAAACAGGCAGGCAGACAAATCAATATGCCGGTGGCAGAATTAGAAAAAAGAGCAGGGAAAAAATAATTATTTCGTTTTAACACGCTTTAATCTTTCCCTGATTCTTGGTTTTACAATCGTTCGGTTGTCACCAAGTAACATTCCCCATGGTTGTAAACCATCCACGCGGTCGAAAATAGATTTGAGAATTGCGATTCCCGGAATTGATAAAAACATGCCGGGAATTCCCGCCAATGCGCCACCTACCAATACACCAACGATACTAACCAGCGCGTTGATTTTTACTTTCGAGCTCACGATGTAGGGCATGAGAAGATTGTTGTCAATAAACTGCACAACCGTTAGTACTACGCCAACCCAGATGATATCGCTGATGTCGCTGGCATTTGCGAGTGTAACCATCATACAAATAACAGTTGCGATGAGCATGCCAACATAGGGTATCATGTTAAGTATGGCAGCAAGAACGGCAAGGAGGATAACATAATCAATTCCGATGATCAGGAAACCCGCAGCATTCAACGCAGCAACAATCGCTGTTTCAATGAGCAGGCCCACCATGTAACTCTGCACAATCACACGCGATTCGCGTAAAACTTCTTCCACGCTGGAACGGTGATGTTCGGCAAATATGCTGATGAAAAAGTTGCGGATCAGGTCGCGGTAATACATGATCAGGAAAGTGTAAATCGGAAGCAGCACTACCAGGATCAGTACCGAGGCCGCTGTAATGAAGGTTGTGCCGAGCATACCGGGGCCCGTTGTTTTCATGTCTTCTGTGGCACTTTGAACAGCTTCTTCCTGTTCGCGCCGGGTGATGTTAAAGTTTTCACGCACCCAGTTATGCACGGTAGTAATGTGCCTGTTGAGGTTTCGTTTGATTTTCGGAAGGTCGTCGGTGAACTCTGCGATCTGCGTGGAGAAAAAATAGACGACTGCGGCGATGAAGAGGATAGCTACAAAGATGGAAAGAAGCATTGCGGCAACCTGCGGCACCTTTTGCCTTTCGAGCCAGTTGCTGAACGGTAAAAGTAAAAAGGCAAGAATAACTGCAAATCCCAACGGTGTAAGAATATCCTGCCCGAGGAAGATGAGTGTGCCAAGCAGGAAAACTGTAAGTAAGTTGAAACTGAATTTTGCATAGAAAGGCCATGAAGAACCTGGCATGCGAATCTCTTTAGGTGATAGAATGGTAACGGCTAAATAGCTAATGAATATACGAATTAAAGTATCTTTAAAATGATCATTCATCATTCACCAACCGCCAATGCGCAGCGCCGGTATCCTCTTGTACAGAATTCAAAACAAGACGCCTGAATTCTTCCTCGTTCACCCGGGAGGTCCGTTCTGGAAAAACAAGGACGAAGGAGCCTGGTCGATACCGAAAGGAGAGTTTGAAGAAAGCGAGGATCCCTTGACGGCAGCGCAACGTGAATTTGAAGAAGAAACCGGCACAAGGGTTCATGGAAAGTTCATCGAACTGAAACCGGTGCGTCAGAAATCGGGAAAATGGGTTCATGCCTGGGCACTGCAGGGCGACATTGATCCATCCGCTCTTCGTTCAATTACATTTCCGCTGGAATGGCCTCCGAAGAGCAAAAAATTTATTCAAGTTCCTGAAGTGGATAAGGGTGGCTGGTTTGATTATGTAACTGCAACAAAAAAGCTCATCCCAGGCCAGAAGGCCATACTGGATGAGCTGTACACCTTAACAAAACAACTGATAAAGAGTAGCAACGTGTGATTAGTTACTGCCACCGACCCTATTCTGTTCCTCAGTTACTTTCTCCCTTCTCTGGGGAACATTACCCTTCATCGGTTTGCCAAAACGGTATGTGAAGCTGAAATTAGCCTGGCGTGAATCCCAATGACTGCGGAAATGAGCTTCTGTTGTTTTGAAGTTGATATCACCTTCTGCCGGTTGGGTAAAGAAGATATCACGAATGCTCAGTTTCATCGTCCCTTTTCCTTTTAGTATTTGTTTGCTGATACCTGCGTTTAGTGCGCCCATCGGAAG
>JAFAGE010000402.1 GCA_023423015.1 Bacteroidota bacterium | reverse complement strand
CCTCTGCCCTCTGCCATCTGCCCTCTGCCATCTCAAGTCTCATTTCCCAAAATTCCTCAGCTTATATGTAAACGTCAACATGAAGTATTGCTGAAGGATCTTCGTTTGTACGTCTTCGATGTAGGTTTCCTGAACGTTTCTCGCAATGCTTTGATTCTGGTTTAGCATGTCGAACACAGATAAGCGAAGTTCACCTTGCTGTTTCTTCAAAAACTTCTTTCCTACACTCATGTTCCATAACCAGAAATCCTGGTTGAATCCATCGCTTAAGCCGCTGTATGATTGATAAGTAAGATCATTATTCAACACCCATCCGCCTTTCGAAAGCAGGTTCAGCCTCACACCTCCATTCTGAACAAGGTAATTGTTGTCGAGCCTTGGTTGAACAGAATTCTTCACCTTGTTAAAGCTGGCATTGTATGATACGGTGAAGTCTATGTATTCGCTGATGTTGCTTGCCAGCACGAGACCGGTATTAATTGCCTGGTTACGTGAAAAGTTTTGTGCTCCGTTGATAAGGCCGGGAATTTTCGAATAGTTATAACCGTTATTCCAGTTCAGGCTTGATTTGATTGCCTTGATAGGAATACCAAAGTTCACAAACGAGCGAAAACTCCAGTACCCATCCATATTCACAGGCTTGATCAACTGCGCACCCTCATAAAGTGTAGTTGAACTATTAAGCGCTGAATCCGAATAAGCAATGTATGTAGCATTGCCGATGTAGTCGTCCATTTTCTGGTACTGCAGGTTTCCGAGGAGACTGATGCCACTCGCCGTATTCGTATAAGTGTATCGCGAAACAATGTTATGTGTAAACTGCTGCCTCAGATCCGGGTTGCCTGTTCTCAGCATCAGCGGGTTGTTATTATTGATCACATCCTGCAGCTGGTTAATAGAAGGCGCATTGGTATTGCTGCGGTACATCAGCCTGATGCTGCTTTTAGGTGTCATCTTCCAGTTCCAGCTCGCGTTAGGCAGTAGATTGGAAAACTTCTTGTTTACATCTGCCTCATAGGGAAATACCTGCTTGCTGGTTAGTTCGGCCGACTGATAAGCCAGGCCGAAAGAAAATTGGTTGGTTTTATTATTAAGACGATAACTCACTCCTCCATTCTGTGTGATATACCTGTTGTCGGCCGTATTGCTCAGGCTGGTGTCAAACAAACTGTATTTACCCATAGCGTCTGATTGAAAAGTTTGCTGGTCGGCTTCACTGAAGCGTACAGAAGGGCGATAGCTGAATTGCAACTGGCCTTTTTTACCGACCGGCTCGGTGTACGACAAATTTGCGCCGAGCTGGTATCCATCATTAAGCCTGTCACTGAATTGCTGCAATGAATCAGCGAGATCGATGTCTTCGTACGACCTGTTCAACGCATCCAGGTACGACTCTCTTGTTTGTTTATTAAATCCGGTATTCAGGTTAATGGAGAAACTGCGTCCGCGTTTTGGAAATGCGTGCCTGTATAGAATATTGTTGTTGAAATTATATCCTTTGTTAAAAGAAATGTTCTGATTGCCCGTTTCACTGATGATGTTTTTCGCACCGATGGAATTAAAACCATCCATAATGCTGAATGAATTATTTTTCTGGAAACTGATATTAGGAGTAATGATAAGTGTATTAGCAGAATCAATTTTGTATTCCAGCCGCATATTGACGCGATGGTTCTGGTTTTCGGAAGAGGAATTGTCTGCCTCATTATAAAAACGACTGGAGTCGCCAACAAGAAAATATTGGCGGTTGGTTATCTCTTCGGAAGAGTTATTCGACTGGTTGAAGAAGTAGCTTCCTGTAAACGAAAGCTTATCGCTCCATTTGTCGGAGAAGTTAATTCCGAGTGCATTCGTTTTAGTGATGCCACTTTGTTGACCAATTAAAAAATTTCCTGCAGAAGCTCCGCCAAACCTACTTTGTCCACCACCCTGCGAACCGCCCCCACGTCTGCCACCACCGGAGCCACCACGGCCGCCGCGATTGCCAGAGGGTGTGCTGATGACACCAAGCAAATCTTCGGTTGCAAAGTTTTGCTGATTTACGTTGTTGGTTTGTCCCACTATCGAAATTCGCTGGTCGCCGTTTAGCATGGTCACGTTTCCGCCTGCGCTATATCTGTCATCCGTTCCATAACCCGCATACACACGACCAAATTGCCCGTTACGCATGTTGGCTTTTGTTACGATGTTGATGCCCTTAGTGGTTTCATCGTCTTCAAAGCCGGTAAGTTGTGCCTGTTCGCTCATCCTGTCGAACACCTGTATTTTGTCGATGATTTCTGCTGGAAGATTTCTGAGTGCTGCGCTCGCATCGTCACCAAAGAAGTCGCGACCATCCACCGTAACTTTTTTTACGTTTTCACCCCCGGCTTTTACTGCTCCTTGCTCTATGGTAATGCCGGGCATTTTTCTCACCATGTCTTCTGCGTTCGCATCTGGGTTCACCTTGTAAGAGCCTGCATTGTACTCAACGGTATCCCCCTTCTGGCGTACGGGTGCTGGTGTTGCTTTAACCACCACCTCTTCCAGCAGGTCGCTTCCTTGTACAATGCGTATTATTCCGATATGCAAAGGAGTCGAGGCTATTCTAATACTTGTGTCGTGCGATACAAACCCGATCGCAGTTATTCGAAGATTGTAGGAGCCACTATCAGCGGTAATGCGGAAAAAACCCAGCGAATCAGTTGTAGTAGCCCGGTAATACGTGGAATCACCTGATTTCTGGAGTGTGACTGTAGCATTCGGCACGGGTTTCCCGCCTTCAAGACCGTTAACAGTTGCAGATAAGGGTACGGATTGACTATAGGCATCCAGTAAAGCGGTGCAGAGTAAAAGGGTAATTAATGTCTTCATAGGGACTAAACCTGTTTTATCAGACGATATTATGGTTAGATGCTTGCGGGTGCAAAAGGTTTAATCAGACGTGAGACGGCAGACGGCAGACGTGAGACGGCAGACATGAGACGGCAGAATACTAAGCCTTCTTCTTCACCACTACGTGCATCGCCTGCTCAGTACTTATCGTTTCAATTTCAGTAAAGCCTAGTTTAACAAGGTCTATCCCTGAAAAGAGGTTTTCTCCTGATCCCAGAAAGCGCGGGGAAATGGCAATATGCATTTCATCAAGCAACCCGGCTTGTAAGTATTGTCGCACTGTTGAAACTCCGCCTCCAATACGAATATTTTTTCCCTTTGCTGCTTCGCGGGCTTGTGTCAATGCAGACTCAATTCCATCAGTTACAAAATGAAAAACAGTTCCGCCTTCCATCATGATCGGATCGCGTGCATGGTGAGTGAGCACAAACACCGGCACGTGGTAGGGCGGATTTTTTCCCCACCAGCCTTTCCATTGATCGTTAGGCCAAGGCCCGCGAATGGGCCCAAACATGTTTCTTCCCATGATCCATGCGCCCATGTTTTCAAAAGATTTCACGGCGAAATCGTTGTCAATACCTTCAGTTCCGCTTTCCTTACCTATCATCTGCTGAAATGTTTTTGTGGGAAGCAACCACTTATGTAGCTCTTCTCCGCCTTTACCGAGGGGAGTGTCAAGCGTCTGTTCAGGCCCGGCTCCGTATCCATCTATCGAAACCGTAAATGCTGCGACTGTTACTTTGCTCATCGGGAAGCTATATTGTTAGCAATGACTTAAGGTACAAATGTTAATCAATTCAGGGGTGAGCGGTGGAAATGTCGGCAAACGACAATAAGGAAGTTCCTCTCACGTTTCACTTCTAGAATAACACATCTCCATACTCCGGCGTTTTATCAAACACCGACTTAGCAAAAGGACACAAGGGAAGAATCTTCAACTGCTTTTCTCTCGCAAAATCAACCGCGTAGTTCACGAGGTGCCTGCCCACACTTTTTCCTTTTAGTGATTCATCCACTTCAGTGTGATCAATAATAAACTTTTGTGTACCCGCCCACACAAACGTCATCCTGGCAAGGGTTTTCCCATCCTCCTCAACATAAAAGCTGCCCTTTTTCCCGTCGTCTTTGATTTGGATGTTCATTGTACAATTTAGGTACTTTTATAAGCTAAATACTCTTTCTCTTTCTGCTGGTGTGTACAGGAGCAGTATACACT
>JAFAGE010000356.1 GCA_023423015.1 Bacteroidota bacterium | reverse complement strand
ACCCCAACTACATCAGGCCCCTCGATGTGGATATCCTCAACATCTTCAACCGCGCAAAAAACAAGGCTCTCCGCCACGCAGAATTCATGCGGTGGATTTTAGTTAATGATGCGGGCAAACCCATTGGCCGTATCGCAGCATTTGTGAATAAGAAATACCGCACCAGGGGCGACAATTTTCCGGTTGGGGGCGTGGGCTTTTTTGATTGCATCGACGACCAGCCAGCCGCAAACACATTATTCGATACTGCCAAAAACTGGCTGGCGGCCAAGGGCATGCAGGCTATGGACGGACCGATTAACCTCGGCGAACGCGATCGCTGGTGGGGCCTGCTAGTTGAAGGCTTCACTCCCACCCCATATTGTATGAACTTCAATCCCCCCTACTATCAGAAGCTGTACGAAACATATGGTTTCAGGGTGTTCTTCAACCAGTATTGTTATGCAATGAAGGTGACCGACCAGCTGCAACCGAAATTTTTTGAACGACATGCCGCAATCGCGAACATTCCGGGAATAAAAGCGCGACATATTGAAAAAAACAACCTGGTAAAATACGCACGCGACTTCACCACTGTATATAATAAAGCCTGGGCAGGGCATGGCGGTTTGAAGGAACTATCGAACGACATGGTGCTGAAGATGTTGAATCAGATGAAACCTGTGATGGATGAAAAAATCATCTGGTTTGTATACCATAATGAAGAACCCATTGCATTGTGGGCAAATCTCCCGGACCTGAACCAGTGGTTTAAGCATCTTAACGGAAGGTTCGACTGGTGGGGCAAACTGAAATTTCTCTATATACGCGCAACGAAAAAATGCAACAAATTCACAGGTCTGATCTTTGGCGTAGTTCCTGAATGGCAGGGAAAAGGCGTAGACTCTTACATGATTGTGGAAGGAGCGAGAGTGATTCAGGGAACCAATTTATATGACGATTACGAAATGCAATGGATTGGCGACTTCAATCCCAAGATGATGAACATTGCCCTTTCACTCGGCACTCACGTGAGCCGGAAGTTGATCACCTACAGATACCTTTTTGACCCCAACATGGAGTTTAAATCGCACCCTATTTTCCTATAAGGAAACTTTATCTTCGCGATCATGGATAAGTTCATTGTGTCGGCCCGGAAATACCGTCCGCAAACCTTCGACACGGTAGTAGGTCAGGAACATATTACCACCACTTTAAAAAATGCGATAAAGAATAAACAGCTCGCTCACGCCTTTCTGTTTTGTGGCCCCCGTGGTGTGGGCAAAACAACCTGCGCACGCATCCTCGCAAAAACAATCAATTGCGAAAATCTGCAGCCAGATGGTGAAGCCTGTAATAAATGTAATTCGTGTGTTTCGTTCAATGAAGGAACTTCACTTAACATTCATGAACTCGATGCAGCAAGTAATAACTCAGTAGACGATATCCGCGCACTGGTAGATCAGGTACGGTTTGCCCCGCAGGCAGGCACTTACAAAGTGTACATCATCGATGAGGTACACATGCTCAGTTCTTCGGCGTTCAATGCTTTTCTTAAAACATTGGAAGAGCCTCCAACGTATGCAATATTCATCCTGGCAACTACTGAAAAACACAAGATTCTTCCAACCATACTCAGCCGGTGCCAGATTTTCGATTTTAAGCGTATCACTATTAACGATACGGTAGATCATCTGCAGCAGATTGCAAATAAGGAAGAAATTAAAACTGAAAAAGCTGCACTCCAGGTTATAGCTCAAAAGAGTGAAGGCTGCATGCGCGATGCGTTAAGCATCCTCGATAAAATTGTAAGTTTTACCAATGCAGAAGTAACATATCAGCATACACTCGAGCACCTTAATATCCTCGATGCAGATTATTATTTCCGATTGATGGATTCGATGCTGCAGCAGGACCTTGCAGGTGCGATGCTCCTGTTCGATGATATCAACAGGAAAGGATTCGATGAAGAACTCGTGCTTAATGGATTTTCAGAATTTATCAGGAACCTGCTGATATGTAAAGACGAGCGTATTGCCGGTTTACTGGAGGTGGTAGAAAGCTTCAAAACCCGGTATGCGGAAATGGCAAAACGCGTAAGTACAGCTTTCCTCGTAAGTGCGCTGAATATTCTGAATGAAACGGAAATTAACTATAAAGCAGCCCGGAATAAACGCCTGCATGTAGAACTGGCTCTTATCCGGCTTACCTACCTGCAACAAGCACTGGAAGTAACCGGGAGTGGCGGCCAACTCGTTAAAAAAAAACGGCTTGACGAAGCAAAACCCGTAGCATTCCGGAATATTCCGGCTATTGTTCCCTCCGAAGCTTCAAAACCGGCTCCCAAAACAACGCCGCCACAACCACGGCAGGAAGCAAAGCTGGTAATTCAGGAAGCAGCACCCGCGCAACCATCAACACCCGCGGAATCTCCCGCCGTAAAGCCGGCTCCGCAGCCCGAAATCATGCCCGCTCCTGCGGAAAAACAGGAAGTTCCGAATGGAGGAAAGTCGATCTCACTTGAAAAGATCCGCAGGCAGATAGCAGAACGTGCAAACGGCGCCAATAATTCAAAAATTATCCCGCTCGAAGCCGAAAAGCTGAAAGAGGCGTGGGCAGCATACACGTCACAGCTTCGCGAGAACAAAAATCCGGCGGTGCAGAGTTTTGAACTGGCTACGCTGAATATCCTTAGCGAAAATCAATTCGAGGTAATCACCAATAATAGCCTCGAGCAGAAATTCATTGAACAGGAAAAACGCCTTTTGTCAGAACACCTGCAGGAGGCATTTTCAAACCGTACACTGCACTTCGCTGTGAAGGTAACCGACAACCCGGTTGATGCACCACCAGTGGAGAAAACATTATCAAAACGCGACCAGTTCGTCTTGATGGTAGAACAGTATCCCCTGATCCGGGAACTGAAAGACAAATTGAAGCTTGAACTGGATTATTAACAGCCAGGCCCAACAAGAAAAGCCCAAACCATAACCAACGATTTGCGTTTCTCCATTAACGATTGCCGATTGGCTATCTTTAACTAATTTCACCGCTCAAATTTATTTTCTCCTATGGCCGAAGTGATATTAATGCCCCGATTGAGTGACACGATGACTGAAGGTGTAATTGCTGCGTGGCATAAAAAAGTGGGAGACCAGGTAAAAAAAGGCGACCTGCTTGCTGAAGTAGAAACAGACAAAGCAACGATGGAACTCGAAAGCTACAAGGATGGTACACTTTTGCATGTTGGTACCGACACTGGTGGCAAATTACAGGTAAACGATCTGCTTGCTATTATCGGAACCCAGGGAGAAGATATCAGCTCGCTTATTAAAAGCGGCGGGGGATCTGCATCAGGTGCGTCCTCTCAACCCGCAGAAAAAGAAAAGGCACAGCCCGAACAAAAACAAGAGCAAAAGGCCGAAGCTAAGCCGGCCGGTGGTGATAAAGGTGGTGGAGGAAAATCAGCGGCACCTGCTGTTGATATTTCCAAAATGGAGGAAGTTATCCTGATGCCGCGCCTGAGTGATACCATGACTGAAGGCGTAATCGCCGCCTGGCATAAGAAAGTAGGCGACAGCGTGAAAAAAGGCGACGTACTTGCCGACATCGAAACCGATAAGGCAACGATGGAACTTGAAAGTTATAAGGAAGGGAAATTATTATATACTGGAGCCAAAGAGGGCGAAAAGATTGCTGTGAATGATCTGCTGGCTATCATCGGTGGCGACAATGTAGACGTAGAAAAAATCGTTTCAGCAGTTTCCTCAGGTGCATCACAGCCACCTTCAGGTGGTGGAAATGCCGACCGCGATGTACGTACTCCCTCTGAAAGTAATGCCGAACAACTCGCCGTTCAACCACATTCTGATGAAGCGGTTGCTTCGCAGCCCGGTGAATCAGAGTCTGATTCGTCTGACTCAAATGGCCGGGTGAAAGCTTCGCCGCTTGCAAGAAAACTTGCCGCTGAAAAAGGAATTAATATAAATGAAGTAAAAGGTACGGGCGACAATGGCCGTATCATTAAGAAAGATATAGACAGTTTTGTTCCGCAACGAAAAGAAGCTGCTGCACCAGCGAAATCGACAACTGCACCATCTGCTCCTGCCGGCCAGGTGAGCTTCGATGAAGTTCCGGTTTCGCAAATGCGCAAAGTGATTGCAAAAAGACTTGCAGAAAGTAAATTCACAGCACCACACTTCTACCTCACAATCGCTGTAGATATGGATAATGCTGTTGAGAGCAGAACCCGCCTGAACGAAGTTTCCCCGGTTAAGATATCGTTTAACGACATGGTGCTGAAAGCATGCGCCGTAGCCTTGAAAATGCATCCAAAGGTTAACAGCAGCTGGCTGGGAGATAAAATCCGGTACAACCATCACGTCAACATCGGTGTTGCCGTTGCTGTTGAAGAGGGCCTGCTCGTACCAGTTGTAAGATTCGCAGATACGAAGAGTCTTTCGCAAATAGGTGCAGAAGTGAAGGACTTCGCCAAAAAGGCAAAAGAAAAGAAACTTCAGCCATCAGATTGGGAAGGAAATACATTCACCATTTCGAACCTGGGTATGTTTGGCATCGATGAATTCACGGCCATCATTAATCCTCCGGACGCATGTATTCTCGCTGTTGGTGCAATTCAACAGGTTCCTGTAGTTAAGAATAATGCAGTTGTGCCGGGCAATGTGATGAAGCTTACATTAAGCTGCGATCATCGTGTAGTAGACGGGGCAACCGGTGCGGCATTCCTACAGACTTTACAGGGATTGCTGGAAGAACCATTAAGGATGCTGGTATAAGATCACACCCATTCTTTAGACGCAACAAAGCTTAACGCTTTGCACAGTTCTGCAAACTTGTTTGGTTTGGTGAGAAAATGAGCAGCTCCCAGGCGTGCGGTCTCTTCAATGTCGCGCTTTTCTGATGATGTAGTGTAGATGATAACGGGGATGTTTCTGACTCCTTCTATCTGTTTAAGTTCCAGTAAACATTGTTTTCCGTTTACACGAGGCATGTTCAGATCAAGAAAGATCATATCAGGCGAAATCTTTCGGTTCCTGAGCCAGTCAATCGCATCTTCACAGCTATATGCCGAAATGCACTCTATGTTTCTGTCTACTTCACTTACGGCTTCAGAAAACAACTCCTGGTCATCCGCGTCGTCGTCTACGATGAAGAAGATTCGTTTCCTGCTCATATGGCCATGCAAGATGGATAAAAATCACAACATGCCGAAATCCTGCGCGTTATTGAATAAGGTCACTTTTGTGACTACTTAACTGAAATTCTTTATGAAAAATCCTTTGCGCTTCCTGTTCGTGGCTTTTGTGGCGCTCTCTTCATGCAAAAAGGCGATCGAAGACACCAAAAAGAATATCCTGCTTGGGATGATTACCAATGGGCAATGGTATGTTGAATCATTTAAGGAAGCCGATGCCGACATTACCGACAATTTCACCGGATTCCTGTTCACCTTTGAAGAAAATGGTACTGTTACCGGTTCGCGCCAGAGTGAAAGTCATTCCGGAACCTGGGAAGGAGTCATATCTACTTATTCAATAATATCTGAATTTCCGGCAGCCGGCGAGCCTTTGATCAGGCTGAATGGCACGTGGAAGGTAAAGGATAGTGCCGAAGATTATGTTTTAGCCGAAAAGCATGCTGATTCCATTAAAAGTGTGTTGAAACTCAGAAAAAAACCATGAGTTCAGCCTGTATCCATGCGTTTTTTCCGATCAACGCCGCATATTCCCCGTTGTTCGGGCGTTATAGTGACGGTAAACCCGGTTCCGCCACCGCAATTTTAACGGTACGTGCGTTCCTTTATACAAGGAAATTCGAGCCTTAAATTGTATTATTGTAACAAACGGAACAATTGGGTGAGGCCTGTAAAATATCGTCGCCGATGAAGATTTTTTACGCGTTGTTCATACTCCTTACAGTATCCGCCATGGCAATGAGCCAGAGCGCCCCTGCTCCCGGATCGGCAAGCAGTGCCTCGGAGCGTATTATTAAGTTCTACCCTAACCCTGCCACCACAATCATCAACTTCGACTTTCAGAAAGACTACGATAAATCCTACAGTTTCCAGATCTATAGTTTCGTAGGTAAGAAGGTGCTCGAACTGAACAACCTTTCACCTAAAACTGTAGTAAATCTGAACGATTTCTACCGCGGAATCTACATATTCCAATTGCGCGACCGGAATGGCAAGGTGATCGATTCCGGCAAATTCCAGGTGTCTCGATAAAGCAGACATTTTGACTTCCTCAGATGGCTTGGCAGCATTCTTGACTAACGTAACTTTGCCGTCAATTTTACACTATGGAAGAGAAATTTATGAAGGAAGAGACCAATTCCGGTGATGTACTGAATGAACAGGAGAATGTTACTGACAATCCTACACCAACCGGAGAGAATGTAGCTGCTGAAGACATTGAAATGGACGCTCTTCAGGCAGAGATCAACGAGTTGAAAGACAAATACCTGAGGCTTGTTGCAGATTTCGATAATTTCAGGAAGCGCAACGCCCGGGAAAGGCTGGAGTTGATTCAGACAGCCTCGAAAGACGTAATTACCGATCTGCTTACCATCCTTGACGACAGCGAACGGGCAGAAAAGCAATTTCAGACCGCCAGCAATGTTGAAGCCGTCAAGGAAGGCATTTTGCTGGTTTTCGGAAAATTGAGACATACTCTGCAGGCCAAAGGTCTTAAACCCATGCAGAGCATCGGTTCACCATTCGATCCCGAACTGCACGAGGCAATTACGGAAGTGCCGGCCGGCAACAACGATATGAAAGGAAAAGTGATTGACGAAATAGAAAAAGGATATTACCTGAACGACAAAATTATCCGCCACGCCAAGGTTGTGGTGGGTAAATAAAGTCATAACATACACATGGCAAAGAGAGACTACTACGAAATATTGAATGTGTCGCGGTCGGCTAGCGCAGATGAAATAAAAAAAGCTTACCGCAAAGTGGCCATGCAATACCACCCCGACCGCAACCCCGGGGATAAATCAGCTGAAGAAAAGTTTAAGGAAGCTGCGGAAGCATATGAAGTGTTGAGTGATGCCGACAAACGTGCGCAATACGATCGTTTTGGCCATGCGGGTATGCGTGGAAATGGCGGCGGTGGCCAACATTACACCAATATGGATGATATCTTCAGCCAGTTTGGTGACATCTTCGGCGACAGTGGATTCGAAAGCTTCTTTGGTGGTGGTCGCCGCCCGGGAGGCTCTCGTCCGAGGGGTACACGCGGAAGTAATCTCCGGGTAAAAATTAAACTGAACTTCGAAGAGATTGCCAAAGGAGTTAATAAACAAATCAAGGTAAAAAAGTACGTAAGCTGCGGAACCTGTAATGGTTCAGGCGCAAAAGACAAAAACAGCGTACAAACATGCGGAACCTGCGGCGGTAGCGGCCAGGTACGCAAAATCAGCAACACCTTCCTCGGCCAGATGCAGACGGTAACCACCTGTCCCACCTGCGCGGGAGAAGGTACTACAATCACACATAAATGTTCTGCCTGTAAAGGTGAGGGACGTGTATATGGCGAAGAAACCGTGAGCATCGACATCCCCGCAGGTGTGCAGGAAGGAATGCAACTGAGCGTAGGCGGACGTGGAAATGCCGGTGAGCGTGGTGGTCCTAACGGAGACCTACTAATATTAATAGAAGAAGAACCGCATAAAGAATTACATCGCGACGGCATCAACGTAGGTCATGAATTACACATTTCCTTCATTGACGCAGTATTTGGAACCCAGGTAGAAGTGCCCACTATTGATGGCCGCGCCAAAATCAAAATACCACCCGGTACACAAAGCGGAAGAATATTCAGATTAAAAGGGAAAGGTTTTCCTGCAATAAATTCCTACGAAAAGGGGGATCAGTTGATAAGCGTGAATGTGTGGACACCGCAAACATTGTCTGCAGAAGAAAGAGCAATGCTGGAAAAGTTGGGCGACTCTCCAAACTTCCAACCCCATCCGGAAAAATCCGATAAAAGCTTTTTTGAAAAAGTCCGCGAAATGTTCAGCTGATTAATCCGGACGTTTTCTCCGCTGTTTTGAATAAATCTTTCTCGCCTTCGTGACGAGAGTAATGAATTCTTTTTGAACAGAATCATTCGGATCGTGCGACTCATTTGCGTTAATCAACGTTTCATTCCAGCTCATCGGGCGCGCATAGGGCGATTCCTTTAATAACGTACCAAACATCGCTACCGATGATGCAAATCGATAACACGGCTGCAACTCATGATAGGGAGTGTAGTTGAAAGGCATATTGTAACCCGATTGTTTCACCAATGAATCTCCGGGCGTTCTATAGCTAACCGAAACACGCGCAATAGGATTTTTGAAGTATGGAGGTCCCGATGAGTATTGAAGAGCCGACGATAACTTCATCGTGGGTCTAAATTCAACGAGCACCATCATCGAATGCGCGGACCCTACTTCTCCACCTTCAACTTCGGTAACTGAATCTGTTAAAGCCTTCAATTTATTATCATACCCGATCACACGGTACTCCTTCACGTATGTGCCATCAAACTGAATGTTGAGCGAAGCGTCGTCCGCAACGGAGAATAGTGTGTTCGTGAGTTCCTTCACAAGAACCTTCTCTGCTTCTGCCTCATTGTCGAGATAACTGAAATTACCATTCCCCTTTTTGGCAAGCACCTCAAGCTTTGAATCCTTATAGTTTCCCATCCCTACTCCAAGGCAGGTGAGATAGATTCCGGATTCTTTATGCGTTGTTATGAGTTGCTCAAGTTGTTCTTCCGAACTCACTCCAACATTGAAATCGCCATCGGTCGCCAGGATTACCCTGTTATTTCCCCCGGGTATAAACTGGCTCTTTGCCAACTGATATGCTGATAAAATGCCCGACTGGCCCGGTGTTGATCCGGCAGGGTTCAGTTCTTCAATCGACTTTCGTATTTTTTCCTTCTCCTTGCCAGAAGTTGGCGTAAGCCACACTCCGACCGCACTTCCATAAACAACTATAGAAATTGTGTCGGTGTCGCGCAGATTATCTACAAGCAATTTGAAAGCAGACTTAAGTAAGGGCAGTCTGTTTGGCATATCCATCGATCCGGAAACATCGATCAGGAATACCAGGTTACTTTGTGGAATTTTTTCAGGATCTATCTTTCTTGCGCACACCTGCAGAAACATAAGCTGGTTTGAAGAATTCCACGGGCAATCGCTGATATGCGATGTAAATGAAAACACGCTGTCACGTGCCGGGGGTGCATAATCAAAACTGAAGTAGTTAAGCATTTCCTCTATGCGGACAGCATCCGGTGGCACTTTCGAGTTCATATTCACAAAGCGCCGGATATTACTATACGATGCCTTATCAATGCGCATCGCAAAACCTGTTTCAGGATATTTCTCAGCGTCGATAAATTCATTTTCCACTAAGGCGCTATATGTCTCGCCTGCATGGTGAAGATTGGTGCGGTCTTTCGCCTGAAGATTCCTCGTAAACGAAAGAAGGCGGTTCTTCTGCACACTTAATTTGTCGGCCAGTGATATGAGCCTGATCTCCTGGAATTTCGAAGCATCTACTTCAACGGTAAGTGTTTGATATCCTGAAAGGGCAATGGTAAGGGAATCATACCTGCCCTGTGTAACAATACCGAAACTTCCCGACGAACCTGAATAGTATAAAAAACCTGTTGAATGAAGAACGATTCGGGCATTGGATAGCGGGTTATCGTTTTCATCCTTTACGTCGCCCCGAAGATATAGCTGTCCGTGTACGACACAGGCGGCAAGCAGTAACAATGATATCAGTAAAACTCTATTCAACCAGTTTATAGATTTCTGGAATGTTCCGACCTAATCCGTCATAATCCAGTCCATAACCCACAACAAATTTATCAGGTATGGTAAAACCTAAATAGTCGATAGTAATAGGGAAGCGGGTAGCTTCTGCTTTGTGCAGCAGTGCTACAATTTTCAGGGAAGCGGGTTGCTGGTGATGCAATTGCGGCAAAAACTCGGTAAGCGTTTTTCCGGTGTCTACAATGTCTTCTATGATCACCACATCACGGCTATAAATTTCATGGTCGAGGCCAATGGCTGTTACTACTGTACCTGTCGACTTTGATCCCTTATAAGAAGCAAGCTTGATAAAACATATTTCCGCCTCAATATGCAATTTCTTAAACAGGTCCGAAGCAAAAATAAAAGAGCCATTGAGAATAGCAATAAACAGCGGCTTTCTGCCTTCGTAGTCGGTGTTGAGTTGTTCGGCAATGAAGCTGACCCGCGTTTGAATTTCTTCCTGGGTGAGATAGGGATCAAACAGCTTGTCGTGTACCCGTATTACGCTCATGGCTACGATTTTGGTCGCGAAGGCGACATCCCCTGGAGATATAATTTCTCTCCGGCAGCTGGCTGCATACTCCTGCTCAGATTATTGTATTCGAGCAGGTTTTCGAGCCTGATGCCTTCAATCTGGCAAATGTCGTACAATGTTTCACCCGGAGCAACTATGTGAAATTCGTTTGCGCCGGTCTTTCTTTTGCGCTGAAGATAAATCAGCTGGTCTTTCACCAGCACTTCATCATTCTGGAGGTCGTTGTATTCGAGCAGACGATGCAGGGGCAATTCATATTGCTGCGCAAGTGCAAGCAGCAATGTTCCCTGTTTCGCAAAAATTACTTTCGTGTTATTGATGGAAAATTCACCTGATGGGAAATTTATCATCGGAGGTGCAGGCAACTCCAGCAGCGGCTCTTCATACTTGATAAATGAAGCGATGGTTTGTGGTTGATCTGTTTCTGCCCCTGGCACTGTTGCCACAATTTCTTCTTCCGGCGACATGCGACCCATCGCAATCAAAGAATATTGCTGAAGATTGTATTCTTCGATGAGTCTGACAATAATCGGGGCATACTTGGGATTGGTAGCATATCCTGCTTTCTTTAATCCATATGCCCATCCTTTGTAATCGGTAGGGTCGAGTTTGAAAAGAAACGAATAACGCTCGCCGTTGCGAAGAAAATCCGAATGGTCGCGGTAAGAATCCCCGGCCGCATTGTAACTGCGGAAACATTCGCCACGCGCATCATCATCGTGATATACTTTCTTACCTGTCCAGTAAGCCTTACATTTTATGCCAAAATGGTTATTCGATTTCAGAACAAGTTCACTTCTGCCCGCATAAGTTTCATGAATCCCTTGTGCAAGTTTAATGGAAGCCGGAATACCCGTCCGTTGCATTTCTTCCATAGCCAGCTTCTTGTACGTGTTGATATATTCCACCACGTATGCTACTGGTTGTGCAGACACAGCTAAACTGCAACACATCAAAACCAAAAAAGTAAATATTCTCATCTCCAGCTTGTTATTTCTTCCGTATTAACATCAATCCATCCCTGATGGGAATCAGTACCTGCTCGACCCGCTCGTCATTCTTCACAAAATCATTGAACTCGCGGATGGCTTTCGCATTTTTTCCTTTCACCGGCTCCTCCAGTACCTCACCATGAAACAATACATTGTCGGCGAGAATAACGCCGCCCGTCCTAACCATCGGCAATATTAGCTGATAATAGTCAAGATACCCTGTCTTGTCGGCGTCGATAAACACCAGGTCCCACGTTTCGGCCAGTTTGGGTATCTCTGTTAACGCCGTTCCAACGTGTAAAATTATCCTGTCTTCTAAATTAGAACCGTTAAAGTTGGCCTGCGCAGTGCGGGCATCTTCCTCCCGAAGCTCGATGGTGTGCAGCTTTCCACCGTCTGCTAATCCTTTTGCCAGACAAAGCGCGCTGAAGCCGGTAAAAGTGCCAATTTCAAGTACCCGTCGGGGTTGCAGTAATGTGCTAAATATTTCTAAAAATTTTCCCTGGAGACGGCTGCTCATCATGTGAGCATGCGGATGCGCCTGAAGCGTCGACTTGTAGACTTGTTCAAGATGTGGATCAGGCGGCGCCGATACCGACTCTGCATAATTTTCAACAAGTGGATTCAGGAGATCCATGCTACAAAGTTACAAATCGCGTGAAACCTGCAACGTTTCGCTCCCGGGCGTGCTGTTGCGACGGCTGATCAGCCACAATCCTGCAAATGTAAGTAAGCCATTGTAGATGAGCAGTTCATAGC
>JAFAGE010000307.1 GCA_023423015.1 Bacteroidota bacterium | reverse complement strand
CCCCTGCCCTATGCCCTCTTCTGCCCTTTTCCCCCTAAATTTATCAAACAACTATGCTTATGCGATTACTCTTGCTTCTTCCGTTATTCATCCTTAGCCTGTTTTCATCTGCACAGAAATCAAAAACGCTGCCGGTTGATCCTGCAAGCCTTGAACAGAAGGGAGTTCCAAAAGGAGAAATCATCGAATTCGTGTTTGATAAATCGAAGATATTTCCCGGCACCACACGCAAGTGCTGGGTTTATGTTCCTGCTCAATACGATGGAAGCAAAGAGGCATGCGTTTATATAAACCAGGACGGTATACAATGGAAAGCACCCACGGTATTCGACAATCTTATACACCGCAAAGAAATGCCCGTTACGATTGCGGTGTTTGTAGCCCCGGGAATTGTAGATGCAGATAGTGGATCAACTGCGGTAAACCGCTACAACAGGAGTTTTGAATACGATGGACGGGGCAACGCGTATGCACAATTCCTGCTCACAGAACTTTTGCCTGAAGTTGAAAAGCAAAAAACAAAGGATGGAAAAGCGATTAAGCTTTCCAAAAAAGGAAACGATCGCGCAATTGGCGGATCAAGCAGCGGTGCTGTGGCTGCATTCACTGCGGCATGGGAACATCCTGAAGAATTCAGCCGGGTGTTCAGTGCCATCGGCACATACACCGGCTTACGCGGTGCGGATCGCTACCCGATCCTGATTCGGAAATATGAACCAAAACCTATCCGGATCTTCATGCAGGATGGCAGCAACGACCTGAACATCTATGCCGGTGATTGGTGGAAAGCGAATGAAACCATGCAGCGCGCCTTTGAATTCGCCGGTTATGAAGTAAATCACGTGTGGACCGACGGCGGGCACAATAATGATCATGGCACTGCAGTATTTCCGCAGGCGATGCGATGGTTGTGGAAAGGTTGGCCGGCCCCGGTTGCGAAAGGAAAAAGTAAAAACGCATTTCTGGCCGATCTGCTTATTCCTGGTGAAGACTGGGAACTGGTAGGTGAAGGTTACCAGTTTACTGAAGGCACAGGCGGTGATGCTGATGGCCTCGTGTATTTCCAGGATGTTCCGAAATCTGAAACCTACACTGTAAAGGAGAATGGAAAACCTGTTCTGATAGATACTGCAGCACGCCGGGCGAGTGGAACAGCAATTGCGCCTGATGGTTCGCGCTACACAGCAGCCGGCGGCACCAAACAGGTACTGAAGTATTCCGGAAATAATAAACCTATTGTAGTAGCGGACAGTGTTGCCGGAAACGACATCATAGTGGCTCACAATGGCAATGTTTATGTAACTGCTCCAAATGGTCTGAACGCCGGACAATTGTACCTCGTTACACCATCCGGGGAAAAGAAGGTAGTAGACGAGGGTATCCGTTTTCCAAATGGTCTCACACTTTCGCCAGATCAAACGCAACTCTATGTAACAGAATCGGCTTCGCACTGGGTTTGGGTGTATAGGATAAATAAAGATGGCAGCCTTACACACAAGCAACGCTTTGGATGGCTCCATGTTCCCGACACGCAGGAAAATGCATGGTCTGATGGTTTAAAATGCGATACTGCAGGGCGAATCTTTACTACCACACGAATTGGAATCCAGGTGCTCGATCAGTTGGGCAGGGTAAATGCAATTCTTCCCACGCCACCATCCAACTCACAAACATCGAACGTGTATTTCGGCGGACCTCAGTTAAATACCTTGTACGTAACTGCCGGTGATAAAGTATTCCGGCGCAAACTGAATACAAAGGGAGTGCATGCATTCCAGGCACCTATCACACCTTCGCGCCCGAAGCTTTAATGTGTAAATGATGAATAAATGTGAACTTTACTGTTCCGCACCGATTCATCATTCAAACTATACGTTATGATCATTGTTCACGACGTATTTGTCTGCAAACCAGGCAACGCGTCGAAGCTTGCAAAGCGATTTAAAGAAGGCATGACCGGCAACAAGGAATTCGTTCACATCATGACCGACGTGACGGGACAATTTAACCGGGTAATCATGGTAACTCAATATGAAAATCTCGCGGCGTACGAAAAAAGCTACGACAACTACAAAGAAGGCAGCGCGGAAATGGAACGAATGAAAAAGGCTACCGAAGGTTATCACGAAATGTATTTAACCGGAATCCGGGAAATTTACCAGGTGTGGTGATTACTTTCTTCCAATGCCGAACTGATCGCCGGCCCAGGTAGCTTTTTCATTCTCAAAATGAATCTCTACCATTTTTTCGCTGGCTACATAATTACTTTGTTCGTCCTGTAGCAGGTGAAGAATTTTTCGTGTTTTAGCATCGATCACTTCTCCGCTTGAAGGATAAACGTATTTGCCGTCGCGGCTGAATAAAATCCATCCGGGCATATCCTGCAATGGAATTGTAGTCAGCTGCTGATATGGAGGAGTATTGCTGAATACGTGTACACGCATGTTGTGTCCATCGCAAAGCCATATTTCTTTTTCATCGGGAGAAAGTGCAATACCATGACTGGGATTTCCATGACGTCGCACCGGCCCCGCATTCCATCCCTGCACAACTACCTTTGCCAACTTTGCACCCGTTTTGATGTCGCCAACTTCGAAACCCAGTAAACTGTCAACTGTAACATATGCTTTAGATTCTGACGCATCTACCGTAAATGGGCGAACATAGTTGCTGAAAGGACCAATCTTCTTCTTTACGTCATGCGAATTTGTTTCTGATACATAAAGCCACGGGTTTCCGATGTCGGCCAGGTAAACTGCCTTGCCGGAACTTCCATACAATGTATTATGGGCACGTTTGAACCCGCTGATTTTCTTTATGATATTTCCGGTTTCACAATCCACCACATTCCAAAAGTCTTTTTCGAGTGAAGGCATGTACATGGTTTTCCCGTCGGGCGAAACAGACATGCGGTCGCATCCCCCTTCGAATTTCTTTTCCCATACAATTTTTTCAGTGGTGAGATCTATCCGCTGCAAACCTTCAAGGGTGCTGATGTAGATACTGTTAAGAGGAATACTAACCGCAATTCCCTTAACATTTGATGGTGAACCATTGGAATGTAACCCGCTGGTCTTTATTCGCGTCACATAGCGGTGATTGTTATCAATGTCGAACACAAGCAACCCATGCCCTCCATACCCGAGGTAGTCGCGTATGCCCGGTGTGGCCACGTAAAGATATCGGCGGGTTTGTGCGTTTGCGTCGGTAAAACCGGCGACGAAAAGTAGGTGGATACAGAGTATTAGATAGATCGGCTTGCTCATCATGATTATATCTTGTGCTTGAGTTTGACGGTACAAATTACCAGTATATTTATAAACCAACTACAGTCTACATGAGAAAGTTTGTGATGCTTACCACTACAGTGTTGCTTACCATTATCGTTCATGGGCAGGTGGTGATCAGCGGCAATTTGAAAGATAACCGTGGACGACCGATACCAGGCGCCAGCATAGCCATCAAAGATTCTTACGATGGCACAATTGCAGATTCTTCAGGCAACTACCGGTTTACTACAACCGAAACAGGGGAGCAAACGCTTGTTGCCTCAAACGTGGGATACAGGTCGTTTGAAGAAAAAATTACCATCGGCAACGAAGCAATTAAAAGAGACATAACACTCAAAGAAGAATTGAGTGAACTGAAAGCAGTAACCGTGATAGCAGGATCTTTTGCTGCCGGTGACACAAAACGCGCAGCAACGGTTCTTAATTCACTCGATGTAGCCACTATTGGAGGCGGTAATGCAGATATTACAGCTGCCGTACGCACTTTGCCCGGCGCGCAACAGGTGAGCGAACAGGAAGGATTATTTGTAAGAGGTGGAGCAGGATATGAAACCAAACAATTTATTGACGGTACGCTGGTCAATAACCCTTATTTCACAGCTGTTCCGGACATTGGCTCACGGGGCCGCTTTTCGCCATTCCTCTTCAAAGGAACTGTGTTTACTGCCGGGGGATATTCAGCTTTGTATGGACAGGCATTGTCATCTGCGTTGATCCTGGAGTCTATCGATTTCCCCGAACGTTCGGCTGCAAACCTTTCTATATCGCCTATTCTCACAGGAGGTGGATTTCAACAGCTGGCCAACAATAAGAAATCATCATGGGGTGTGAACTACAATTTTGTGAGCCTTGCTGCATACTTCGGCCTGGTTAAACAAACTCCCGATTATTTCAAGATGCCAACATTTCACAATGCAGATGCGAATTTCCGGTTTCGCACAAAGAATGGTGGCATGGTTAAGTATTACACCACATTCGATAACAGCAGGCTTGGCCTGAGACGCCAGGATATAGACAGTGCAGACCTGAAAGATGCTTTCGGATTAAAAAACACAAGCTGGTATAATAATCTCAGTTGGCGTGAACAATTTGGTAAAGGCTGGAAAATGAACCTGGGACTTGGTTACAGCACCAATCGCGACGACCTGATGCAGGAGCTGCAGAATCAGCAAAACGACAAAGTAAGTGTTCCTGATACCGGATGGAGCGCCAGCAAAAATTTTAAGATAGATAATCGTGCAGACCTTGCACAGATCAAGCTCGTTTTGGAAAAAAGATTATTCGGTATCAGCGCACTTCGTTTTGGCAGCGAGTATATGTACTTCTACAATACCAGCAGGTTTAACAGCTTTGAATCTGTATTGAAAGATCATTTTAAGTCGGTGTTTGCCGAAACAGATATTTATGTAACCAATGATCTTGCCGTTAAAATAGGTGGCCGGTTCGAACATTCGTCGGTGATTGATAAAACGAACTTCGCACCACGTTTATCATTCGCGTATAAAACAGGCAAGGGTGCGCAGGTTTCTGCGGCCTACGGTATATTTTATCAAAAGCCAGAGAACAACCAATTAGTGTTTAATACGGGCCTTGGATACACGAAAGCAACGCACTACATACTTACTTACCAGAAAACAACAAATGAACGCATCTTCAGGGCAGAAGTATTTTATAAGAAATATGATGACCTGATTAAAAACAGGAGGCCTGAAAGTTATTTCGAAAATACAGGTACAGGGTATGCAAGAGGTATCGAGTTTTTCTGGCGCGACAGGAAGAGTATAAAGAATTTCGACTACTGGGTCAGCTATTCGTATCTTGATACCGAGCGCGACTTCCTGAATTATCCTTATGCCATTCAGCCAAACTTTGCCGCTGATCACACGGCTTCGCTGGTGATGAAGAGATTTTTCCTGGATATAAAAACAGGTTTTAACCTCACTTACAGCTTTGCAACCGGCCGGCCTTATTACCGTTTCGTGTACGACGGAGCCACAGACAAGTTTGCTATCGCCGACCAGGGACATACCAAAGAATTTCACAACCTCGGCTTTAGCTTCAACTACGTACCAACCGTCGGAAACCCGAATGCAAAAACATTCTGGGTACTCGTGGCAAGTGTAACTAACCTCCTGGGATACGAACCGGTGTTCAACTATAATTATTCATACAACGGTTTAAACAAACAACCAGTAGGCCTGCCCGCAAAACGCTTCTACTTTGTGGGTGTGTTTTTTAGCTGGGGAGTGGACCGAACACAGGATGCTATCAATAATAATTTATAAACTGTAAGACAATGAAAAGTATCTTATTTTCTTTTATGCTTCTGCTCACCCTGAATACAATTGCGCAGAGTGAACGTTACCAAAGCGCAATGCAGAAAAATCTCGCACTATTCGACAGCGTTCAGAATACGCAAAAAGCGCAGGCTCTTGCAGCATCGTTCGAAAGAATTGGTGATGCTGAAAAAACAGAGTGGCTACCTTATTACTATGCAGCTCTCGCTATGCTCACGCCCGCCTGGATGGATCCCAATATTGACAAGGACCAGAATGCGATAAAAGTAAAAGCTTTGATTGATAAAGGAGAAGCCCTTGCTAAATCTGATACTGACCGTTCTGAATTACAGACGCTGAGAAATATGGTAGCAACACAACAGATGCTGGTTGATCCACAAACCCGGTATGCCACTTACGGCGCAGAATCTGCGGGTGCGTTAAAAAAGGCACAGGAGCTGAATCCAAACAACCCAAGAGCGTTCTACCTCGAAGGCATAGGGGTATTGAATACACCTGAGCAGTTTGGTGGCGGAAAAACGAAAGCCAAACCAATCCTGGAAAAAGCTGTGTCGCTATTTAATTCAGAACAGGTGAAGCCTCTTTATCCTGTTTGGGGTAAAAAAGAAGCAGAGCAGTTTCTTGCCCAGGCGCAATAATAACTTTCAGGTCAGATTATTTTACTACCGGAAAAGCAACAATTCGTAGTGTGGTGCATCCATAAGGGATGAGCGTAAGCTCATGCACTTCGTCTTCAACCTTGCCGAGATACAACCCGTCGCGGGCCGTGACGGGTTGTGGCGCTACATCGTTGTGTAAGGTCCAGCCCGGGATCTTTTTCCCAATCACCTTTATGGAGACAGGTGCGTTTTCCTGGTTCCACACGAACTTATCAGTAACAGGTTTGATAAATTCAACCTGTGCGGTAGTTGCCGGCGATTTGTTAATGCTATCGAGGAGACCATAATTCCAACTATCGTTTGTCGAAACCGTGAAATATTCTCCTTCCACCTCGTGAATATCCGACTGCCAGTTTTCCGAAAGCTTAAGTGCATATACGAGTGGACCTCTCTCAATTGCCCTTGAGTTTCTGCCCCAGCTGCTTGCTGTAACCTTCATGGGCAGGTGTACCGCTACCCTATCGCCCTGTTTCCATTGCCGCCTGATGCTCACCACAGTACCTCCTTTGGGCTTTTCGACAATTCTTCCGTTCACGCTGATACTTGCACCGCTGCACCATCCGGGTATTCGGACATGAAAGGGAAAAGAAATATTTTTCGCTGTACTTATTCTGAATAGAATGCTGTCGCTAAACGGATAGGTTGTGATTTCATCAATAGTTACCTCAACGCCGTCTTTGCCCATTTTCTGTTTCAACTGGCTGGGTGCAAAATGAAGCGCTGCAACGCCATCGTCGGGAGTGTTGTACCAGAGATGAGATGTAAACTTCGTCCAACCCTGGTGCATGTTTGCAAGGCAGCAGGTGTATCCGCTGCGCATTCCAAATACATTATTCATCTCACGATGAAATGGCAGGGAGAAATTGAATACCCCTCTTTTCACCACCACCTGGTTAGCGATCTGGTAATATTGTTTGTTGTTGTAATCGTCGGTAGTTTGGGTGGGTAGCGCGTTGTATGTCATTCTTTCCAGTGCATCCATCAGCTTCACATCACCTGTTACTGAAATCGCCTGCTCGAGTGAAAACATCGATTCAACTATGGCACACAATTCTGAGCCTTGTGTGGGATCGTTGCCGTGCAGGTCTTCATCGGCAGAAAATAAGCCGTAAGGCAAACCATGTAACAAGATGAGATCATCCCATCCCTTTTGTAATGCTTCGAGATATTTTTTATCACCTGTCCTGTGATATTGCACGGCCGGGTCTTTCAAACCCATACCAACGTTAACACCATGCCGTGTCATCCATGCTTCGCTGTTTTGCAAAGCAGCGGCATTGATCACCCAATTGCGGTTGAAAAACCAATCGCTCCAGGTAAACGATTGTGATTGTATCAGGCTGGCAAGTCGCAGCAGTTCCGGGTCTTTCGTGATATTATACAACCATTGTACCGTAAGTACGTTGTCGGCACCACGCGACTGCGCCCACTCAGTCCACCTGCCGAGCTTGCATTTCTGCAACGCTTCCAGCTGGTAAACGAAATACTTTTTCATAAATAGAACAACCTGCGGATCATGCGTTGCTGAATAGTATTGCTGCAGCACTTTAAGCATGATCATCTTCGGCCACCAGTCTTCACCTTTGTCGCAATCTGCAGCAGTTATCTTTTTACCGGTTTCGCGCTCCCATTTCGTTATTGGACCGAAGTAACCAGAAGGACGCTGATTGTTCAGCGTCCAATGTATATAGCGCAGCACTTTTTCCTTTAGCTTTCTATCCTCGAGCAGGTATGCAAGCGGCACGGCGCCATCGAGCCAATAAGGTGTCTCCTCCCATCCATCGCCCTTACCACCGAGCCAGCCATTGTCGTTTTTCACCTTTGCATACACTTCGTCGAGATGGCCTGTTGATCCATCGCGCATAATAAGCAGCTGGTTTCGCAACCATCCTCCGGGTTTAACAGAAGACAGGGGCACTTCGGTGTACTTCAACGGAACCAATGCCGACGAGTCGTTTTGGGCAGTTGCAATTTGGAATGCAGAGAAGATAGTCAATAGCAAAAAGAGGATCAGATATTTCATGGCAGCAGGAATGAGCAACACAATATAACGATAGCAGTGCATTTCGATATGCAATTCGGTGTTGATGAATTATATTCACTATATGCAAGAGCGCGGGCCGGCCTATATACGATTGTTCAGAAACACCATGAAGATATTCTCTGATAACGACCCTCTGCGCCTTGGAGGAGCTACTGCATTCTTTACCACGTTCGCATTACCGGCTATCATCTTCCTGATTCTGCTTGTATTGAGGCTATTCCTCTCTCCCGAAGAAAGCAATGATGAATTGTTCAGGCGCATCACACGATTCGTGGGTAATGATACCGCCCGTCATATGTTCAATGTGTTGAGAAGCTTTGAAAACATCGCTACCAATCCGCTTTTAACAATCGGTGGATTTCTGTTCCTGCTCTTTGTAGCCACCACACTTTTTAAAGTGATCAAAAATTCATTGAACGACCTGTGGGATATTAAAGTAGTTAAGAAGTTATCGGTGCGACTTGTGCTCACCACCCGGGCCCGTGAACTGGTGATCATCCTTTCGGCTGCCGTTCTGTTACTGATTACATTGTTCCTTGAAGGGGTACAGGTAGCTGCACGGGAAGGTTTACCGGTTAGCCTACCCAATGTTGGTCCGGTGATCAGCGATCTCATTAGCCAACTGATTGCCTTGCTTGTAGTTACCTGCTGGTTCGGTGTTATCTTCTGTTACCTGCCCGATGCCCGTGTTCCGGTGCGAATAGGCTTTTCAGGTGCTTTGCTTACGAGTATTCTATTTAATCTCGGACGTGTGATAATGCGTGCGCTACTTTTCACCAGTAACATGGATACGATATTCGGAGCTTCCGCTGCAGTAGTACTCTTGCTGTTATTTGTGTTTTATTCCTCAATGATCTTTTACTTCGGTGCAGCATTCACCAAGGCTCTTGTCATCCACCGCAATGCCGAATTGAAACCGCTTCCGTATGCGGCCCATTACAAGGTAAAAGCCTCGAAAAATGAGTAAATTAGAAGTATGGGATGCATTCGCACCATACCTCTGATTGTTCTTCTCACATCCATCATTTTTTTCCAAAAATCTACTGGTCAGAAATATCAGTTTAATTGTTTCCAACACGCTGCATATTCATATGAACACAAAGGGGATACCAATTGGGTAGATACGAGTTTTAATGTAACGGTAGACTTCGAAAAGAAAAAAGTTTATCTAAGAAATAAAGCCGCGCGCGAATACGACGTCATTCGATATAGTCCTTTGCGTAAAGAAATAAATGGCAGCACCATTATCTGCCAGGCGGTAGACAACAAAGGCGACATGTGTTCAGTGGAGCTAACGTTGTTTAATGAAGTATCATTCCATGTGGCTACGCTTGTGGTGCGATACACAACAATCATTCGGGCTTATCGCCTGCAAAAACCACGAACGTAATTACTGAGGTGCTTCGCTGCTTACGAAGCTACCATCGAGTTTTAATTCGCGGCTGGTGTATTCACGAATTTCGCGAAGCAGTTCCGGATCGTCGGCCAGTGAATGACCAAACGAAGGAATCATTTCGCGGAATTTATCCTGCCATGCGGCACTGTGGTATCGTTCTGGAAAACAGGTTTGCAATAGCTTGAGCATTATGGTTACTGCAGTTGATGCGCCCGGAGAAGCGCCAAGTAAAGCTGCAATGGTGCCACGTTTATTACTTACCACTTCAGTTCCAAATTGAAGAATACCTCCTTCCTCATCATCTTTTTTTATTACCTGCACACGTTGGCCTGCAATTTCCATTACCCAGTCTTCCGGACGTGCAGTGGGCAAAAAGGTTCTGAGTTCTTCAATTCTTTCTTCCTGCGTGAGTTTCACCTGGTTGATGAGATACTTTGTAAGCGGGATGTTATGCATACCTGCCGCCATCATTGGCCACAGGTTCGAAAAACGCATCGACTTAATTAAGTCGAATATGGAACCCCTTTTCAGAAACCGTGTTGTGAATCCCGCAAATGGTCCGTACAGCAGTTCTTTTTTTCCTTTGATCATGCGGGTGTCCAGGTGCGGTACCGACATTGGAGGAGCACCGACGCTCGCACGACCATACACTTTTGCATGATGCCTCTCGGCTACGTCCGGATTTACGCAGCGAAGCCATTGGCCACTCACCGGGAAGCCACCGAAACCCTTGCCTTCTTTAATGCCTGATTTTAATAATAGTGGCAAGGCTCCACCTCCTGCACCAATAAATACAAAACGTGCCTGGATGACCGTGCGCTTTTCGCTTTTGCAATCCTTCACAATGATCTTCCAGTTGCCTTTCCTGTCTTCCCAAAGCGAACGAACTTCGCTGTTGAAATTTAAGTTGACATTTGGAGATTTTTCAAGCGATCGGAACATGCTTCTTGTGAGCGAGCCGAAGTTTACATCTGTTCCGATCTCCATCCGTGTTGCCGCCACGCGTTGTTTTGGATCCCGTCCTTCCATCATCAGCGGAATCCAATTGTTTATCTGAGAAAAATCCTCGGAATACTCCATGCCCTGGAAGAGGTGACATTTGGTTAGTGCGTCATATCGTTTTCGCAGGTAA
>JAFAGE010000255.1 GCA_023423015.1 Bacteroidota bacterium | reverse complement strand
ATAAACATTGTACAGCTTGTCATGGTTTTACCCGCGGCGGAAATCCGCCGTTTTACCCTCCGCTAAACCATCTTAATATTACCGACGACTCTATCAAATCGGTGTTGGCCAATGGCCGGGGCATGATGCCGGCTTTCAATCACTTTAAAAAAGAAGATCTTGATAACCTGACGGCCTATCTGAAGATGGGAGATACCATCACGCTGCAGGCAAAAGTGAATTCAGCAGATACTTCTTTTACTAAAGCTCCAAGGTATGCCAACAGCGCACCATTTTTTGTTGACCAGGATGGCTATCCTGCAATTTCTCCTCCATGGGGCACATTAAATGCTGTTGATCTTCACAAAGGTGAAATACTCTGGAAAGTTCCGCTGGGTGAGTATCCCGAACTGGTTGCTAAGGGGATCAGAAATACAGGCTCAAAAAGTTTCGGCGGCCCTGTTGTAACTGCGGGCAACCTGGTATTCATCGCCGGTACGCCAGACGAGAAGATTCGTGCATTTGATAAGCGATCCGGCATCGTGCTGTGGGAATACAAACTTCCGGCTGCGGGATATGCAACACCCAGCATTTATCAGATTAACGGAAAACAATACATTGTTATAACAGCTGGAGGTGGCGGAAAGAACGGAACTAAATATGGCGATTCCGTAATCGCATTTGCGCTGCCTGATTGATTCAGGAACGTAATCAACTCTTGATATTACTTTACTAACACGACCAAAATGGTGGATATGAAAATCTTGAAAAAAGGATATATAACAATGTTGCTGCTGGTATCATCTGTACACGCGAGTTTACATGTTCACGCGCAAAACGAAAAGTGGGAGATCCTCTTCAACGGAAAAAATCTTGAAGGATGGCAACAGCTAAATGGCAAACACATATGGGAAGTAAAGAATGGCGTGATTGTAGGAACCACCGTACCCGGCCAGCCGAATGGTTTTTTGTGCACCACGAAAGAGTTCGGTGATTTTATCCTTGAACTTGAGGTTTCTATTGATACGTTAATGAATAACTCGGGGATTCAGTTTCGTTCGCTAAGTTATCCCGCATATAATAACGGGCGCGTTCACGGTTACCAGATGGAAGTGGATCCGAAACCACAACAATGGAGCGGTTCGATTTATGAAGAAGGTGGAAACCGGGGCTGGTTATTTCCGGGTGAAAAGTTAAGTGATGCTGCAAAAAAGGCATTCAAAAGAGATACGAAGAAAGGATACCAGTGGAACAAATACCGAATAGAATGCAATGGTACCGACATCAGGACATGGGTGAACGGCGTTCCCGCTGCTCATTTGATAGATAATAAATTTTTAAAGGGATTTATCGGTTTACAATTGCACGCCAACCAGGAAAATGATCCCCCTGGAAGTTTTAAGGTGCGTTTTCGCAACATCCGCATTCAAACAGGAAATCTGAAATTCACCCCTGGGGATGACTCGCCAATTATAAACCTGCTGTCGGATAAGAGCAATGAAAATGAAGTGGAATTGTTCGTAACACACGATAAAGACTCCGGAATTATCTCCATTTATCGATCCAAAGAAAAAACTGCACCTCTTCTTGTACACAATGCAAAGCATGGTCAGAGACCATATATTCATCCTGTAACAGCACCTGATGGCAAAGGTATACTTACGCAATATCGCCCTGCTCACCATCTGCACCAGACGGGACTTTACTGGGGTTTAAAGATGGTAAATGGACGTGACTACTTTATGAACTGGCAACAGGACTATTGGCGTAAGGTTTCTGACAGCGTGATCAATAAAACCGGCCAATCCGTACAATGGCAAACCGTTTATGATTTAATGGATGAGAAAAAAGAAGTATGCCTGACTGAAACATTAACCTGGACCATGCAGGTAAAGAATGGCGCTTATTGGATAGATCTTACCTGGAAGGGTGAGGCAAAGAAGGATGTTAAGGTGGGAAAATTTTACGTGGGTGGACTATTTCTCCGTATGCCCTGGTATAAGGGAATAGCAGGTGAAGTGATAAATGCCAACGGTCAGCGTAATGAAGAAGCAGAAGGACAGAAGGCATTGTGGGCTGATGTTGGTATGGCGATAGAATCGCGAAACGATTGGGGCCACTTTGCTATTTTGGATCATCCTGAAAACAAAACTTTCCCTGTTGGATGGCGTGTAGATAATGAATTGGGGGTGGGACCATCGCGGCAAATATCCGGCGATTGGAAACTCGACAAAGGAAGTTCAGATACGGTTCGATACAGGCTGATTGTTTACACCGGCCAGTTTAACCACGACAAACTCATGCAACTTTGGCGGAAGTTTAGTTGTGCGGAATAACTTGCAAATACACAAGGCAGATGGCAGATGGCAGAGGGCAGAAGGCAGAGGGCAAGTTTCTGACAGCGTCGGCCACTATTTTTATCAAGGTCTACAAATTTTCCATTCACCTTTCCTTGTAGCGTAATGGTCTCAGCATCTGTTTTCGTCATATCCCGTAAACCGGCAAGCTAAATAGATGCTGTAAGTGTAACCCCTTAGTTTTTTAAACAATCTGCCTGATAGTAACCCGGCTGTTAGCAGTTGGTTTACCTTGCTCTCCCAAACTCCTCCGGTACCACCGCCGTCATTCGGATTAACTGACAATCCGGTTCGTTAATGATCTGTTCCCATTACCTATTGTTTTGACCCTTTAAACCTACTTATGAGCATTTGCTATTGCTGCTCGGGATGGAAAGTAATTTCCATGCTCACCTCTGTTGTATTCAGCATCATTTTTTTTCGATCAGTTCAGTCGCAGAACTTTTTCCATTGGATTTATAGCGGGCTTGACACAAGCCTCAGGCTTTTTATCCGCGAGTCAGGACTTTCAGCCGCGTTCAATTCCATTTTACCTCTTAACTCTTTATCATGAAACCCCGTTTCAGTGCTTTCCTTTTGTTTTCCTTCATCATTTTACATGTTCGTGCAGTTGCAACCACTTATTATTTCTCCACCTCCGGTTCCGATGCTAACGATGGTCTCAGCAGCAGCTCGCCCAAACAAAGCATAGCGGCCGCCAATGCGTTGATGGTGGCAGGAAATACCATCCTTTTCAAACGGGGAGATGTCTGGTATATTCCGCAGAAAACCATCAACCTGGATAACAGGTCTGATTGTACCCTTGATGCATATGGGTCGGGAGACCTCCCGGTAATAGCCGGTCTGGCATTGATAAACGACACATGGACTTACGAAGGCAACAACGTTTGGAGTAATCCAACAACATATGGAGAAGCGCTGCGTGTTTTTGTAAATAACGTTTCGCGGATCAGCCTGCACGACAAAGCAGATAACAGTCCTGTTGTTTCTGACCTTAACTCTACAGATGAATATCTGTATGACATGCCTTCCAAAAAACTTTATATCTACCATACTTCGGCTGAAACACCTCCCGAAAACGTTGCGATGCTTCCGGCATGGCCCGCTCCGCCATTGGTGAGTATGTTAAATACCACAAATGTTACACTTAGAAATATTGAGTTTTGGGGAGGCGGCAATGTGTCGGTGATTCGCATCTATGCACCAAGTTCAAATATCCTGATCGAAAAATGCGTCGTAACCCGGGCAAACCTGATAGGCATTTTTGCGATAAACAATAAGCAGAACATGAACGTGGTTGAAAACCTGGTTATCCAGGATTGTATCATCGACAAGGCATGGACGGTAGCAGAAAATAATTTAAAACCTACAGTAATTCTTGACGGCGATGGTATCGCCTTCATGCATGGAGTGAAAAACAGCATTGTCAGGAATAACAAGATTACAAACTGGGGACATGACGGCGTTAGTGTGATTGCTACTGAGTTCACCACAGGTATTTACGGAGTGAAGTATAACAAGGTTGAAGGAAATGAAATCTTTGCGGGCAATTCAGCATACATGCATGCATTCGGTGTGTTGGGTTATAAAGACCTGGCGATGTATAACATTTTCAAACAAAATTACTGTCATGGGTTTAGCTCCGCCAACTCAGTCGGCGGCAATACCAATTTTGTATTCAGCAACATTTTTGCAAACGTAAAAGTGTCGCCGCTGTTACAACATTCGCAGTCGCCCCATGCCATAAATGTTGCAACCTGGACATTAAAAGACAAAAATGGTATCTCGGGATCGGTGGAGTCTAAAAACAACTGGATTGTAAATAATACAATCTTTAACACAGATACTTACTCTTTCAAACTGGACCGTTCCAACACCGACGGAGATGTAACGACGCTCATGCACAACAAAATTTATAATAATCTGTTGTTGAACTTCGGCCAGGACACTGCCTACCCGAGAGATCAGCCTAATACTTCGCCGCCGGTGCGAACAGGTCTCCGTATCCTCACCAATGTGACTTCTGGTGTTACTTTTTTTCGAAACAATAACTTCTGGGCAGATTGGGACCCTTCAGGTACGAGGCGCATCGCATTATATAAGACGAAGTATTATACTGCCCAACAGCTGAACAATTGCGCAGAATGTGGAGCCGATAAGGTTACGGGTAATACACAATTGGATCCTCAACTCGGAAACTTCTATTCCCTCACATCTGCTTCCAGCGAATTGCTTACCGCAGGAGGTTACTCATACCAGGCAGAGATTGTCGCCGCCGGATTACCTGCTGAAGAATTTGTTGATTATCATGGCAGGCAGTGGCCAGAGGCCGGTTCGAGTGTAGGTGCCATTCAATACATTAATGCAAATCCATGCGGTACGCAGGCTAAGGGTACTTTCTACAGAGATGCTGACGGCGACTCCTATGGTGATCCGGAAAACACCACAACAGCCTGTACCGTTCCTGAAGGTTATGTAACGAACAGTGATGATTTTGATGACACGGATGCATCATTACATCCGGGAGCAACTGAATTGTGCAACGGCAAGGACGATAATGGCAACGGGCAGGTAGATGAAGGTGTAAAAACTACCTTCTATAAAGACGCTGATGGCGACACGTATGGCGATCCCAATGAAACCACAACCGCTTGTACCGTTCCTGAAGGTTATGTGACGAACAGTGATGATTTTGATGATAGTGATGGCACTCTACACCCGGGGGCGTCAGAACTATGCAACGGCAAGGATGATAATGGCAACGGACAGGTAGATGAAGGTGTAAAGACTACATACTATAAAGACGCTGATGGCGACACGTATGGCGATCCCAATGAAACCACAACCGCTTGTTCAGTTCCTGAGGGGTATGTGACGAACAGTGATGATTTTGATGATAGTGATGGCACACTACACCCGGGGGCATCAGAAGTATGCAACGGCAAGGATGATAATGGCAACGGCCAAATAGATGAAGGTGTAAAAACTACCTTCTATAAAGACGCTGATGGCGACACGTATGGTGATCCGGAAAACACCACAACAGCTTGTGCAGTTCCTGAAGGATATGTAACGAACAGTGATGATTTTGATGATAGTGATGGCACTGTACACCCGGGGGCTTCAGAAGTATGTAATGGCAAGGATGATAATGGCAACGGGCAAATAGATGAGGGTGTAACGACAACCTTCTACCTGGACAATGACGGCGACGGATATGGATCTGGTATAACCATCAATTCCTGTTCTGCGCCAGTGAAATATGTTACCAACAATACAGATTGCAACGACAACAACTCTTCCGTACATCCTAATGCTACCGAAGTGTGCAATGGCATTGATGACGACTGTAACGGGCAGATAGATGAAGGTGTGAAAACAACATTCTATTTTGATAAGGATGGCGATGGATATGGAGACAAAAATATCCCGCTGGCGGCCTGCGCTGCTCCCGCAGGTTATGTGAGCAACAGTAGTGATTGTAACGACAACGCCAGTACAATAAATCCCGGAAAAACAGAAATATGCAACAACGGCATCGACGACAACTGCAACGGTACAATGAATGAAGGTTGCACTTCTGTTACATTGCCGTACATTAAAATTAATGACCTGGTGGTACCGGAGTTAAATTCCGGGACAAAAAATGTTCCGTTTACGTTGTCTCTCAATAAAAAATCATCTGTGCCGGTAACCGTAAAGTATGCAACGGTCAGCGGCACTGCAACTACGGCTGATTATACACATGTTAGTGGAACAGCAACGTTCCCTGCGAATGCACTTACGGTAAAAATTAATGTACCAATCAAGGGTGATGTGTACGATGAATATGATGAGAAGTTCCAGCTGGTGTTGTCGAACCCTGTCAATGCTACCATTGCAAAAACCAACGGTTCCTGTACCATAACCGATGACGACCTGCCGCCAACAATGACGATCAGCGACGTCTCGGCAACAGAGACCAGTCAATTGGCTGCAGTTAAAGTCTCCCTTAGTGTAATTAGTGGGAAAGCAATGACTGTTAACTTCGACACAAAGAACGGTACGGCAATCGCCCCGGATGACTACACGAGCCAGTTAAACGGATCAATCAGCTTCGCCAGTGGTGTTAAAGAGAGACATATAAACGTGGTTATTAAAAAAGACACCAGAACTGAAGCAAGCGAAAAGTTTACTGTTGTACTTAAGGCTACATCATCAACATATGCAACGATAACCCGGACAACAGGTACGGTAACAATTCTGAACAGCAGTGTAGTTCTGGCAAAGACATCTGTTGTAGAGTCTGAACCGGGGCCTGAACAAGGGGAGGAGCCGCTGACCTTATCAGCTTTACCCAATCCTTCCGCCAGTCAATTCACACTAAAGATCGGCGGCGGTGAAGGTCCGCTCACCATTTGTGTTGTTGATGCCCTGGGGCGGGTAGTTGAAACAAGAACCTCTGTACAACCCAACAGCACTCTCACCATCGGCGGAGGATGGCGTGGCGGAGTATACACGATAAAGATTTTCGACAGAAAGCGGTATCTGATTACTAGGGTTTTGAAAATTTATTAACGTAATGGTAAAGGGCGTCAATGTAAAGTTTGGATGATATTGTTTTTATTCGCTAAATTTTACAAGGATTTTTACAACGGATTTTCAGATCCAAACTGAAACGCCGCTTAACCATTTACTTCCAAAACTAGCTTATTATGAAAGCGACTGCATTGTTCCTAACCTTTGTCTGGTGCGGACTTGTATCATTCGCGCAAGACATGCCTGTTACCGGTATTGTGCGTTCTTCTGTAGATAGCCTGCCCATCAACAGCGCTTCTGTTTTAGTAAAAGGAACGTCAAAAGGAACTGTCTCTGACGCGGATGGGGTTTTTTCTATTTCAGTTCCTTCAAATGCCATTCTTATCATTTCAGCACTGGGCTTCACTGAGCAGGAAGTTCAGGTGAACAGCCGGCAGCGTGTTGAAGTCATGCTTCGGCTTAGCGACCAGTCTGAACTCAGCGAAGTGGTGGTGACTACAGCCCTCGGTATAAAAAAGCAACAGAAAACCCTCGGTTATGCTGTGCAGGAGGTGAATGGTGAAACTATGGCCAAGACAAAAGTGGCAACGCCAATAAGCGCACTGACTGGAAAGGTAGCAGGATTAAATATCAGCAACACAACAGATCTATTCCGGAACCCCGGTATTTCACTCCGGGGAAGAAAGCCACTGATCGTAATCGACGGAATTCCCGATCCGAACGCAGATCCCTATAAGATAAACGCAGATGATATTGAAAGCATCAGCGTATTAAAAGGAACTGCCGCCGGCGCTCTCTACGGAGCCCTCGGTGTGAATGGGGCGATCATGTACACCACAAAAAAAGGCAGAAAGGGCAAGTTGAACGTAGAGTTCAATTCTTCCACCATGTTTCAGCCAAGCTACACGGTTATACCTAAGGTGCAAACTCAATATGGAAACGGTGACCAGGGCAGTTATGCATACCAGGATGGATCCGGAGGCGGCACTGAGGGTGGGGGATGGATATGGGGACCTAAACTGGACCAGCGAGACCCTTCTACACCAAGCGGCTTTTATGAAACAACACAATATAACAGCCCACGTGATCCCGTAACCGGGGACCTCGTTCCTCTTCCATGGATATCCAGGGGAAAAGACAACATTAAAAATTTCTTCCGCACAGGAATGTTATCTACAAACAGCATTTCCGCTTCTATTGGAACTGACAAAGGATCGTTCCGCGTGTCGGCAAACCATATCTACCAGAAAGGAGTTGTGCCCAACACCGATCTGAATAATTCATCTTTTTCCATCGGTGGTAATTACCAGTTGGCGCCGAAGCTTTCTATGGATGCCAAGGTTACATATAATAAGCAATACTCTGATAACTATCCTACCATCGGTTACGGACCTCCTAACTATCTATATAACCTCATTTTGTGGATCGGACCAGATATCGATATCCGTGATTTAAAAAATTACTGGCAGGAAGGAAGAGAAGGTTTGCAACAAAACAACTACAACCTGTCGTGGTATAACAATCCATACTTCATTGCCAATGAACTTTTGAATGGCTATAAAAGAGATAATAGTTTCGGACAGGTGACATTCGATTACAAATTTACGGATGAGTTCTCGGTAAAATTCCGCAACGGGTTTAACCAGTATAGCGCAAATGCGACGATGAAAGAGCCGTACAGTTATATCGCTTACGATTATATTTCAAGGGGCAATTTTTCAACTGATCTTTCTAATTATTTCGATATTAATACAGATCTTATTCTTAATTATAACCGCCGGTTCAGCGAAAAATTTAATCTTAGCGTTACCGCCGGAGGCGCCAATAATTATCGCCGCTTTGAATCTGCTTACACCACCACCGATGGTCTTACCATTCCCGGCTTTTATTCTTTGGGCAATTCAATAAACCCGATAACTGCCATCAACAATCTGGAAGAGCGTCGCACTACCAGCGCGTATGGCATGATCGACCTGGAAACACTTGGTTTTCTATATTTATCGTTTGCGGGCCGGTACGACAAAACTTCCACACTCCCCGTGGCAAACAACGGTTATTTCTATCCCTCCGCAGGCGTTTCGGCAGTGTTGTCGGATGTGTTGAGATTACCCACAGCAATTTCTTTCCTGAAAGTGAGAGGATCGTGGGCTAAAGTAAATACGGGCTTTATTGATGAAGAAAATCCTTACGCACACCTTACCACTTATCAATTGGGGCCAAAATGGAACAACGTTCCATCGCTGGTAACGCCCACCACTTTTATTTCACCCGACCTTGTACCTGCAACAGTCCGTTCAGGCGAATACGGTGTGGCTATAGGTTTATTGAATAACAGGATCAATCTTGATGTTGCCTACTTCAGAAATAAAGACTACAATAACTTCATCAACGTTACCCAATCGGCGGCGAGCGGCTATACCAGCGTGTTGAAAAATGCTAACGTATATATTCGTAAAGGATGGGAGTTTACCGTTAGCGGCTCCCCCATACGCGGACGGAATTTTAAATGGGAAACCACATTCAATTTCAGCCACGTTCATCGCTGGTTGGAAGAGGCAACCGACAGTCCTGATGGATATATCGGACAGGTAAAAGAAGGACAACGTACCGACCGTATTTTCGTTTGGGAATCCATTGCGCCAGACGGCCAGGCGATTTACAACTCGAATGGTATGCAGGCATACGATCCGTATGCTCAGTTTTTTGGACTTAGCGATCCCGACTGGATCTATGGATGGCAAAACAGTTTCTCGTATAAAAACTTCACCCTGAGCCTCCAGGTTGATGGACGGATAGGAGGATTGATCTATTCAACTACAAATCAGAAGATGTGGTGGGGTGGAACTGCGGAAGGTACAGTAGTGAAAGAACGTGATGACGCAAATGCCGGAAACAGTACATACGTTGGCCCTGGTGTTGTGGTAACCAGCGGCGCTGTGGAATACGACAGCTATGGCAACATCGTTTCCGACACCAGGAAATTCGCGCCTAATACTACCCCGGTAAACTATATCAGTTTTATGCAAACCACAAGCGGTGGTATGTTAAACAACTATTTCTACTACAAAGGTACTTACCTCAAAATGCGGGAATTGGTATTGACATATAACCTGCCGTCTACATGGACAACCGGCGTATTTAATTCTGCTTCTGTTTCCTTTATCGGCAACAACCTGTTTATACTGGCGAAACTTCCGAATGTAGATCCGGATGCAGAAAGAGACGACCTTCAAACACCCTCTATGAGAAGTATAGGTGTAAATGTCAATTTGAAATTCTAATTGATGAGTGCGAGCAACACCAAAAAAATCATTGAAATGAAACAAACCAATATAGCCATATTTTTCGCGGCGCTTATATTACTTGCTTCCTGCAAAAAGTTCGACGAGTTCCAGGAAAATCCTAACAATCCGACAGTGGCCGATCCATCCCTGCTTTTGCCGGAAATTCAGAGAACGGCATTCTCCAATATATCTTCTGATGCAGCATTAGCCTCCCGGTATCTTGTATATACGCAGTCTGCGAGTAATGCACAATATTATGGCTGGCAGCGGAACACAATGAATTATGGAGCTATTACACAGGTTGTAAAAATGGAACAGGAAGCTGCACGTGTGGAGAAGCCAAACTACTATTACCTGGGAAAATTTTTCAAGGCCTATTTTATCGTGGATATGACGCAGCGATTCGGCGACATTCCATATTCGCAGATGATGCAGTCTATCATGAACAACAACTTTTCCGATTCATCAGCTACGCGACCCGTGTACGACAAACAACAGGATATCTATCGGGGAGTACTGGATGAGCTAAAAATTGCGAGCGATTCATTGTCTCTCGACGAACCACCCATCAGCGGCGACCTGGTATATAACGGTGACATAGAAAAATGGAAGAAGCTGATCAACTCATTTGCGCTCCGCGTACTGATGAGCCTTTCAAATAAAGAAGGCGACGGAACGCTGAACATCAAAGAGCGTTTTAATGAGATTGTATCTAACCCCTCAAAGTATCCACTGATTTCGTCGAACAGTGAAAATGGAAGCCTGCCTTTTTATGATATTACCGGCAACCAGTATACATACTACAACAACAATTCGATGAAAACAGACTTCTACCTGGACAGCACCTTTGTTGACATTCTCCAGGAGAACAATGATCCAAGAATATTTGTTTTTGGAAAACCGGCGCCCGCATCACCATTGCCGGCAACGGATTTCAATGCTTATGATGGACTTGTTGGCAGCGCTCCGCTGGATTATAATACTGGCAAAAGAGGCGACGGAATGGCTTCGCAAATCAATGATCGCTATTCTTACGAGGCCATTAACGAACCAAGCGTTTTAATGAGTTATGCCGAAGTGCAGTTTTTGTTAGCGGAAGCAGCGCACAGGGGATGGATCACGGGCAGTGCAGAAACATTCTATAAAGCAGGGATCGAAGCGTCGTTGGAGTTTTCAAACTTCAACAATACCTATTCTGCAGGCCAGATTGTTGACTACCTGAACCAACCTTCAATTTCTTTGCAAAGCGGCAACGAAATAGAACAAATCATCACGCAGAAATATATTAGCATGTTTATGAACAGCGGATGGCAACCGTTTTATGAACAAAGAAGAACCGGTTTCCCCGTTTTCGAAACAGCGCGCTCGGGCATACTGAATGGAGGAAAAATTCCAAAGAGATGGATGTACCCGACAGATGAGTACGATAACAACACAGTGAATGTAGAGAATGCAGTAAGAGATCAATTCACTGATGGAGACACTGTGAATGGGTTGATGTGGTTGCTGCAATAGAATTATGCGTTATATGCGCTTGTGAATATAAAAGTCATGTTTTTCAGGTTGAAGCGGTTGATGTCCTAAAATGATGTCAGCCGCTTTTTCTGCAATCATCATGATCGGCGCATACAGATTACCGTTGGTTATGTAGGGCATTACACTTCCATCCACTACACGCAAACCTTCAACGCCGTGCACCCGCATCGTCAACGGATCAACTACAGACATGTTATCCGTGCCCATGCGACAGGTGCACGATGGATGCAAAGCTGTTTCTGCATCACGTTTTACCCAATCGAGTATCTCCTCATCGGTATTTACTGAACCGCCGGGAGAAAGTTCACCACCGTTGAATTCATCCATCGCCGGTTGATTCAGGATATTTCTTGCGCAACGAATGGCCTCTACCCATTCTTTGCGGTCCTGATCGGTAGAAAGATAGTTGAACCGTATTGCCGGCTTTTCTTTCGGATCGGATGACTTTATTAACACCGACCCGCGGGCATCGGAATTCATCGGGCCCACATGCACCTGGTAGCCATGACCGCCCGACGGCGAAGTACCATCGTAGCGGATAGCCACAGGCAAAAAGTGAAATTGAAGATTGGGATAAGCCACCGTGTCGTTGCTCCTGATAAACCCTCCGCCTTCGAAATGATTGGTTGCTGCAGGTCCTTGGCGGAAGAACATCCATTGAAAGCCGACCCATGGTTTGTTGTACCACTTTAATGCCGGCCATACACTCACCGGCTTTTTGCAGGCATATTGAATATACACCTCGAGATGGTCCTGTAGGTTTTGTCCAACACCGGGCAGATCATGTACTACTTCCACGCCGGCTGCTTTTAAAACTTCAGGATCACCAATTCCCGAGAGTTGCAAAACCTGTGGCGAATTGATTGCTCCGCCACAGCAGATAATTTCATTTGCTGAAACTCTCTCCAATTTACTTCCCTGCAAATATTCAACTCCTGTTGCACGTTTGCCAGAGAAAAGAATTTTCGTGGTGAGTGCATTACAAACTACCTCGAGATTTTTTCGTTTACCTAACACGGGATGCAAATATGCTCTCGACGCAGACCAGCGCGCCCCTCTTTTTATGTTGCGGTCGAACTTACCAAATCCTTCCTGCTGATATCCGTTTACATCTTCCGTGAGCGGGTAGCCGGCTTGTTTTGCTGCATTAAAAAAGGCCTGGAATAACGGGTTTGTTGCCGGCCCGGTTTCGAGGTGAAGAGGACCACTTCCTCCGCGGTATACATTCGTGCCGGCAGTCCTGTTTTCCATCTTCTTAAAGTAGGGAAGGCAATGGGCATAATCCCATGTTTCCATACCGGGATCTTTGGCCCATTTTTCATAATCCAACGCGTTACCGCGAATGAAGATCATTCCGTTGATAGAGCTGGAACCGCCTAATAATTTTCCACGCGCATGATACACCCGCCGGTTATTCATGAACGGCTCAGGCTCCGATTGATATTGCCAATCGTAAAACTTGCTACCGATCGGATAGGTGAGGGCAGCGGGCATATGAATGAATATATCCCACCATGAATCTGATCTTCCTGCTTCTATTACCAACACCCTGTGGCCAGGATCTTTGCTCAGCCTGTTTGCCAGCACACAGCCGGCGGAACCGCCCCCGATAATAATGGTATCAAAAACTTTATTCATCTTAATACGGTGATTCTACGTCTCCCAATTCTACATAAACACTTTTTAATTGGGTATAATATTGTATTGCAGCAAGACTGTTCTCACGACCATGCCCGGATTGTTTATTGCCACCAAAAGGAAGCTCGATAGGAGTAATGTTGTAATTGTTGATCCAGCATGTGCCTGCCTGCAGTTGGTGAATTACCCGGTGTCCGCGTTTGATGTCGTTTGTAAATACACCCGCAGATAATCCGTACGAAGTGTTGTTCGAGCGTTCTATCACTTCTTCTTCGGAATCGAACGTGAGCACCGACAGCACCGGACCGAAAATCTCTTCCTTGCAAATTTCCATTGAATCATCGCAGTTTGTAAAAATAGCGGGAGAGATAAAATTGCCTGAACTGATGTCGCGTCCTTTGAAATCTTTCTCCGGCCTGGTCCCTCCGGTCAGCAGCCTGGCACCGGAAGATTTTCCTGATTCGATAAACCTTATCACTTTTTCCAGGTGTGTTTTACTGATCAAAGCACCCATGTGCGTATCCGTATCTTTAGGATCACCGATCCTTATCTTTTCCGTACGTTCTTTAAGTTGTTTTAAAAATGAATCAATTATTCTCCGATGAACAAATACTCTTGTACCGTTCGAACAAACTTCGCCTTGAGTATAAAAATTCGCCAGCAGGGCTGCTGATACGGCATTGTTTAAATCTGCATCTTCGAAAATAATCAGGGGAGATTTTCCTCCGAGTTCAAGCGTTACCTTTTTCAGCTGACTGGCTGCGCCGGCCAGGATTTTCTTACCTGTTGGCACGGAACCTGTCAAAGAAATCTTTGAAATACCCGGATGATCCACCAACATGGCGCCAACCCTTCCATCGCCTTGCACTACATTAAACAGGCCGGGTGGCGCGCCGGCCTCCATTAATGCTTTGGCCAGTTCAAGCGCCGTTACCGGGGTGAGTTCAGATGGCTTAAAGATCATTGCATTGCCGCAGGCTAGTGAGGGAGCAGCTTTCCATGCGGCTACCTGCAGCGGGTAGTTCCATGCACCGATACCTGCACAAACTCCCAGGGGTTCACGACGTGTATAACCAAAGGCATTTCTGAGATCAAAGAACTCGCCGTGTATACCCGCTGCTATACCTCCAAAATACTCAAGTGCATCGGCAGCAGAAGTAACATCAACTGCGAGTGATTCTGAAATCGGTTTTCCAACGTCTTCCGTTTCCAGCAAAGCAATTTCATCTAACCGCGATCTCAATACCCCGGCTGCTTTTATTAAAACCCGACCGCGTTCCGCGCCGGTTTTATCTCGCCAAACACGAAACGCTTTTTCTGATGAATCAACAGCAGCATTAATATCCTCATCGTTCGCCTGGTAAACTTCTCCTGATGGGAGATTAGTAGCGGGATTATAGTTGATCCACGATTCCCTGGCTGAATCCCTGGTTAATGCGCCATCTATAAACTGAGTATATACCATGTTTGTTTTAAGAGTTTCTCACCCGCTTTACAGATTTAAAATAATAAATCAATACACCGACAGAAATCAATCCCGCTGTATATATCCATGCGGCATACTGGTTGTACCATTCGGTACCATATGTCGCCGGCCGCGGCCATGACACGTTTATTACCATGAAGCTGCTCCAGGCTAGTGCTAAGATATTAATCGGAAATCCCCAGATGCCCAGTTTGAATTTCGCATCGGTTTGCTCGCCGGAACGTGCGGATTTAATCCTGTTTTTCAATTGCACGGCAACAACTATCCAGTAAGCAAGGTTGGCCCAAAGTATGCCGATAGAAGTTACCAGCTCGAACACCTTGGGAAACTGAATATTCACCGTAAGAATGATTATCGCTCCCAATCCGCATAACAATGTTGCCAGAACCGGGGTATGGGTTTTTGTAGATACCTGCGATAACTTGTCGGCATAGGGTATGAGGCCATCACGGCCCATCGCAAACATCAATCTTACGGCGCCAGACTGAACTGCAAGCGTGCACACAATAATTGCGAATATTACAATGCAGAGAAATAGGCGGCCAGCAGTTTCACCCAGCACAGTTTTTACCAGGAGCGGTAAACCGCCGCGGATATTACCTAAGTCCTGCATGTTCAGGTCGGGTACCGACATCAATGCGAAAAGCAAAACCAGTAATCCTGCGACTCCGGCGGCAAGCAATGCCTGCAAGATAGCGCGGGGAGCCTTTTTGCGCGGATCATGCGTTTCTTCTGCGAGCGTTCCCGCGGTATCGAATCCATATAAAACATAGGATGCCGTTAGTGCGGTTGCGGCCATTAATATGCTGGTATCCGGAAAAGATTTAAATCCTGCCGCGGCATACTTAATGTTGAAGACCGCCTCCACTGGCGGTCGCACCCTCCATAGATAGAGTAGCAAGATGAGAATGATAATTCCTGCCAGTTCAGCGAACACACCGGCATTGTTAATCATAGCGAGGAGTTTGATCCCTTTCGCATTGATTATTGTACTTATTATGATTAGTATGGAACCAAGGAGAATAGCGTTTATAGCAACTGATTTTGCATCGTCGAGGGATCCGACAATCTGGAAAGATTCTGAAATCTGTGGGAGGCTAACCTGGAGCGCCATCGCTACGGCAGCTATCGTTGTAATAAGACACGCGAGGTAAATCCACCCTGTCATCCAGCCAAGAAAGGTATTCCCGGTAAACTTTGCCCATTGATATACGCCGCCCGACAACGGAAACCTGGATGCCAGTTCCGCAAAGCAAAGCGCCACCAGGAATTGACCAGTCAATACAAGCGGCCATGTCCAGAAGAATGCAGGTCCTGCCACGCCGTAACCCAGGTGAAACATCTGGAAAAGGCCGGTAAGAATAGAGATGTAGGAAAAGCCCGCAGCAAAACTCGAGAAACTACCCATCGACCGCTTCAACTCCTGGCGATAACCAAAGCGTTCGAGATCGTTGTTATCATTAGCCAGTGTTTCCTTCATATTTTGAAAAACAGGTTGATAGACGGATCACTCAGCTATTTATGATCCTGGTCCGATGAAATGTTGAACTTATGTTTTAGATTAGTTGTGCGATCTCAGTCCAATTTATAAAAAATATCACCATGTCGTACCTCGGGGTTGACACAAACTTTACATTACCGTCGCGCTTTTATACAAGCACCGAGATTTTCCAGGAGGAACTTGAGCGGATTTTCTACAGCAAATGGATATACGTTGCGTGTGAGGCCGACATCCCAAAATCCGGCGACTATGTTGCATTAAAACTTGGAAAAAGATCGTTTTTCCTGCAGCGTACGGCCAGTGGTGAGG
>JAFAGE010000251.1 GCA_023423015.1 Bacteroidota bacterium | reverse complement strand
CAGCAATAAACTTGTGAATGTGGTAGACGATATCCCCAACGACAACAGCAAACCTGGGGATTTCAGAAACGGCACCAACGTTACCAACGATTACAATCACGACGTTAACGGGAACCTGACGCTGGATAATAACAAGGGTTTCCTGGTGAGTTACAATCACCTTAACCTGCCTACGCTGGTGAGCTTTACCGGCAAGGGCACTGTTACCTACACCTACGACGCCGCAGGAAATAAACAACGAAAGGTGACGGTGGAGGGACCTAAAACAACCACTACCCTGTACCTGGGGCCATTGGTGCTGGTGAACGATACACTGCAGTTTGTTCAGCACGAGGAAGGACGGATCCGTTTTACCCCCATAGTGGGTGCTACGCCCGCAAAACTGAGTTACGATTACTTTGTGAAGGATCACCTCGGCAACGTGCGCATGGTGCTTACCGAAGAAACGCAGACCGACATGTACCCTGCCGCCACCATGGAAACGGCAACGGCTACCACCGAAGAGGCATTTTACAGCAACCTGCCATCTACGCGCGTGAATGTGCCCAGCGGTTATCCTGCCAATACACCTCCCGGCAATGCGCGTGTGGCGCGGGTGAGCGCCGCATCGGGCCTGCAGAAAATTGGTCCTGCCATTGTGCTGAAAGTGATGGCGGGCGATAAACTGAACCTGGCCGTAAACAGCTGGTGGAACAGCGGCAGCACGCCAACACAGGCGCCTAACCCGGTGGCGGAACTGGCGGCTGCACTGGCCAGTGGCCTCGCAGGTGCTTCGGGAGGAAAAGTAACCGGTGCAGACCTTACCGCAAGCGGATTACCTACAACAGTTGCCACGTCGTTTTTGAATACGCATTCACCCGTCACTTCGCGGCCGCGTGCCTATATCAACTGGATACTGCTGAATGAACAATTCAAATTCGAAAGCACCGGCAGCGGCTACGAGCAGGTGGGCACATCGAACACCTACACTACCCACACCCGAACAAATTTAGCCATACCGAAAAGCGGCTATTTGTATATTTATGTGAGCAACATCAGCAACAACATCGATGTGTTCTTTGACAACCTCCAGGTATCGCACATCCGCGGACCACTACTCGAGGAAACGCATTATTATCCGTTTGGACTAGCGATGGCGGGGATAAGTTCCAAGGCGATTGGCAAACTTGAGAATAAATTTGAGTACAACGGAAAGGAAAAGCAGGAGCAAGAGTTTATTGATGGAAGTGGCATCGAATGGTACGACTATGGCGCCAGGATGTATGACGTGCAGATTGGCAGGTGGGGTGTGATTGATCCGAAAGTTGAAAAATATGAAACGATCTCACCTTTCTCGTATGTATTTAACAATCCGATTCGATATGTAGATATAAAGGGCGCAGATCCGGGAGATGTGGTTGTAGTGTTTGCGAGAGCAGATTTGTCGTCTAACGGCGGGTTAGGTTCAACCGGACAAATTGTACAAGGAGTCCAGAGTGGACATATTCATTCAAGAGGAGGGAGCATTAAGAATTTCTCTTCGCCCTATATCAAAACAAAAAACGCTTCAACGCCGGTAGGCAGTACCGCAGTTCTAGAGCCCGTTAACTTAGACGATGCAACCCAAGCTGCTTATGAATACATTAAGGAAAATCATACCGATGACGGCGAAGTTGTAATTTATGGCTACAGTTGGGGAGGTGTTTTGGCAAACCACCTCGCAAAACGGTTAGAAAAAGATAAAATCAAAGTTAATTTACTGTTACTATTGACGCCGCAAATGGCCCACAGAGCGATAAAGTTGATCGCACAATTAGTGACAATGTTGAAGAAAACTATAATGTCTACCAAAAAAACAAATCGGCTATTGGATCTAGAGGCAGTAAGAATGTCAGAAAAGATGGAAGCGAAGATGGAATTAAGAATGAATTTCTATAAGTTATATTGACGAAAAAGGAAAAAAGCAAACTTCAACTCACAGCAACATAGATGAATCCACTCTGCAGACAGTAATTTCTTCAATCCTTAATAAACTAAACGGAAAATAAATGAGCATCAAACTTCGCCATACTACGGTTATCTACTTGATATGTTTAATTTTCCTTTATCCGGTTTTTGCCTACATATTGATGTTCAAACTTGGGATACTAACAAACAAGCTGCCGCATGGACCTTTTTGGAATTACATGCAAATTCTTGTTAGTGGACCTGGATTAGTTATTCTTGGCTTAATACTCGTGCGAAGGTTTGGACAGAACATATTTAACAAAGCATGCGGATTGCTATTAATCTTTTTAGGTATATTATGGCTTTTCCTTCTCATTTCTGACATCGTGAGAGAATCGGCGTAATATAATCTTCATCTTTGTGTTCGATAACGGCCTTCTTGCGCCGCGCTGCAGTATCGACCAGATGATTCACTTTATGCATTGAAGATCAATTCTGCCAACTGATTTTTTTACTTGAAAGCAAATGTTATCAACGACTAAAAGCAGGATGCCAAGGGAAACCTGAGGTTCGACAACACCGACGAATCTTTGGCATGGTGCTCACCGAAGAAACGCAGACAGACATGTACCCCGCTGCTACCATGGAAACCGCAACGGCCACCACCGAAGAGGCATTTTACAGCAACCTTCCATCTACGCGCGTGAATGTGCCGGGCGGTTATCCCGCCAATACACCTCCCGGCAATGCACGCGGGGCAAGGGTGAGCGCCGCATCGGGCTTGCAAAAAATTGGTCCTGCCATTGTGCTGAAGGTGATGGCGGGCGATAAACTGAACCTGACTGTAAACAGCTGGTGGAACAGCGGCAGCACGCCCACACAGGCACCTAACCCCGTGGCGGAACTGGCAGCTGCACTGGCCAGTGGACTGGCAGGCGCTTCGGGAGGAAAAGTAACCGGTGCAGACCTCACCGCAAGCGGATTGCCTACAACAGTTGCAACGTCGTTTCTCAATACGCATTCACCAGTCACTACCAGGCCGCGGGCATACGTTAACTGGATATTACTGAATGAACAATTTAAATTCGAGAGCACCGGCAGCGGCTACGAGCAGGTCGGCACATCGAACACATACACCACGCATACGCGGACAAATTTAGCCATAACGAAGAGCGGGTATTTGTATATTTATGTGAGCAACATCAGCAACAACATCGATGTGTTCTTTGACAACCTCCAGGTATCGCACATCCGCGGACCACTACTCGAGGAAACGCATTATTACCCGTTTGGACTTGCGATGGCGGGGATAAGTTCACGCGCGATTGGGAAGATGGATAATAAACGCGGCTTCAATGGTAATGAGACACAGAACAAAGAATTTTCTGATGGCAGTGGGTTAGAACTATATGACTTCAATGCAAGAACATACGACCAGCAGACCGGTAGGTTTATACAGATAGATCCGATGACTGACGACGGAGGACAAGAAAGTTTAAGTCCTTATCACTTTGGATATAACAATCCAATCAGATACGATGACCCCGATGGGAAATGTCCAACATGCCCACCGAGCCTGCCGGCTGTTCAAGAAATTGGCGAAACACTTACGGAAGGAGTGCGTCAAGCTGTTATTGTTACTGGTGGCGTCTTGAACGGGATATTGAATGCCGTGACTTTTGGAGCATGGCCTGCCGATGGACCGATGGGAACAAGTGGTGACGCTGGCTATACTGACGATGATGCCACTCGGGCTCAGGATGCAGCCACTTACGGGGGAATGTCCACTGTGCCTTTAACAGGACCCAAGGGACCACTACCCGCTCCAGAAGTTAAACCTGTTGTTGGAAATCCATTAACGATAACGCCTCCGATAGCGCCAGGAGCTAAGGTGGACGTGAAAGATAATGCCAGCAACAATGGCGGGTCAAGTTCCTCAAAAAATAATTCGAATAATTCTCCTTCAAAGCAATCAAAGGTTGAAAAGAGTACAAAGACAGAGAGTGTTGGTGGGAAGTACACAAAGACTACTGACGTTAAACCTGGGAAAGGGCCAGGGCAGTCTCGAGCGGAATACGTAAGATATAAAAATCAAGACGGTAAAGTGATAAGAACTCAGAAGTTTACATACGATAGGGCTAATAGGTTCCAACATAAAAAGCCCATGAGGGGAGGGCCAGAAGGCAGACAGCAAAACGATTAAATTTTTTCTATGAAATCAAGTAGTATTAAGTTGATGCTTAATGGTGAATTGCCATACAAGGATTTTAAGTTAATTATTTCCAAGGAGATGGGCGAATATCTTTCTGGTGGTAAAGAAAGAGGAAAAAGCCGACCAGTTTACTTAGATGAAGATGTTGATTTGTTCATTGGGGAAAGAGATCTGAAGGCTTTGTGTGAGGCATTTTTAAACGGTTTTTTGGATGAATCTGAAATTAACTATACAGCAGATGCAATTTTATTGTCAAATAGGGTCACCTTCGAAAGTGAAAGTGTATCCGATCGGATCGGCTTTCTTACAGACCCGGAAATAAATGGCTCATTAAGCAAGGAAAATATTGATAAGTTAATGCAGCCATAATACCAAATCGATTATTTATACTAAAGCCCGGTGTTGCCGGGCTTTATTGTTTTTAAGAAGCATAAGCTTTACGGCCTTTGGCGTCGCGGACGTAGATGTCAATAAGATCCAGGAGTGTTTTCTTTTTATCTTCACCCACCAGGTGATTCGAGTGATGCCTCAAAAGCATCCACGATTTTTTTGGCGGCATCAATGGAGGGCACCGCTTCCCACATCTATACTTGCCGATCATAACCCGTGACACTCCGCTGCTATCAGCCGGCTGGGTCTGGCTCCATTCCTTTTATCCCGCAAAGCGGTAATGATTTTACTTGCTTTCATAGCTGAAAAGTGGTTTTTCACAACCTTGTAAAGAATAATCCAAATCTATCAGGGTATAGAAAAGATATTCTGCTCGTCCACATGATTTCTCCGCCACCTTTTTCAACATTACAATTCATGGTATCGCAAATTGCAATACCATGAATTAAGGGCGACATACGGCAAAAACTTCAATATTTTGCCGGATAAAGCCAATAAAGGTTAGCCATACCGAAAAGCGGGTATTTGTATATTTATGTTAGCAACATCAGCAACAACATCGATGTGTTCTTTGACAACCTCCAGGTATCGCACATACGCGGACCATTACTCGAGGAAACGCACATCCGTTTGGATTGACCATGGCGGGGATAAGCTCGAAAGCGCTCGCTTATGGAAATCCTCAAAATAAGTATCTCTATAACGGAAAGGAGCTACAGAATAAGGAGTTCTCCGATGGAAACGGATTGGAATGGTATGACTACGGTGCAAGAATGTATGATCCGCAAATAGGAAGATGGCATGTGATTGATCCGTTGGCGGATTCAATGCGTAGGTTTTCTCCATATAATTATTGTTTCGACAACCCAATACGATTTATTGATCCCGATGGAATGCGCGTTGCTAATCCGGGTGACAAGTTCAAAACTGCAACGGAAGCAGCAAAAGACTTCGGGCAACTATATAATGATAATTCGATTGTTGAAAAACGAGAATACGGTGCAACTATCTATATGGCCAAGGATGAAAATGGAGAAGTTTATTATAGTTACTCTGTTCCAAACGCGGCTTCTGGAGCTTCGGTAAAACCCAGTGAAGCTCCAGAAGGCACGACGCCTGTTGCTGATATTCATTCCCATGGTAATTCTTGGGGTAAGGATGTTTCATATAGCGATAATAATTTTTCTGGTCAAGACAAAGATATCAATGACCGAAAAAAAATAGATGGGTATTTAACTACACCAAACGGTTCACTTAAAAAGTATGATCATAAAACAAAGGGGGAGTCTGAAATAAGTACTGATTTACCAAGCGATCCTAACGACTCTACTAGACAAAATGGACAAAGCGCTATTATCTATCCGAAAAATGAGCCTAAGGTTGATTTAAAAGCGGAGGAGTTGAAAAAGTTTTTTTTCATTTCAAATATGTGATTTAATGAGATCGTTTTTGTTTATAGTAGGAACGATATTATTGTCTTCTTGCAGTAATGACGAGATAAAGTTTTCCGAGATAGAAGATAGATTGAAACAGCATGCCCCAGACAGCGCCTTTCAATATTTTCCTGCTGTCGGGACAACTGCAGATCAAAGAGGTGAAGGCTATTATGTAAGGAAATGGGCCTCTGAGGTATTATTAAATCTTCGGGAGCCTGTATTATACAACTATTTGGGTGAAGGGGAGTTTGTCAGGCTTATTTGGCTAAGAACTTTTGATAATTCAATAGTTGTAAGGCTGAGCAAGTTTAATGATACAGTGTATGCGGATATCAAAGAGCTTAAGAGCAAGTCTTCTGCAAATGATGTACCTAAAATCTTAAGGGACACAGCAACAAAATTATCCTTACAAAAATGGTGGCAGATTTTAAAGACATTGCAAGAAAATAACTATTGGAATGAAACGCGGCTAGATACGACTATAGAAGCTAAGGATGGTATTGCATGGTTTTTAGAATGTAAACTGCGTGATAAGTATCATTACATCAAGCGATGGGATGATGGTAGTTTTTCTTCAAAGGATCTAAACTTATATGGTAGTGAGTTAGTGAATATCGCGAGTGATTATGTTTTAATGAAAAGTAGTAAGTGATTAAGAAATTGAGAAAATAGCCCGGCTGCGCCGGGCTTTGCTGTTTAAAGGAAGCGTTACAGCACCGCAATATTTTTCTGGAAGAACTTTTTGAATTTGGATTTAGTAAGCGTGGTATCGATGATGCGGAAGAGTGCCTGCCGGTCTTCTTCGAGCTGTTCGATGACTGGCTGCTGCACTGGCAAGCGGACTGGCAGGTGCTTCGGGAGGAAAAGTAAGCGGTGCAGACCTCACCGCCAGCGGACTACCAACAAC
>JAFAGE010000125.1 GCA_023423015.1 Bacteroidota bacterium | reverse complement strand
TCCGTCCTCCGCCCTCCACCCTCCATCCTCCTTTCTGGCAATTTATGGGGCAACTCGTCCGGTTATTTTGCCGTATATTAATAGTGAATCAGCTGCTGGCATGAAGATTCCGGAAAATGAAGCGCCTCCACCTCCTCCTTGCCTTAACTTTCGGATGCGTACTAACTGCGTCTGCCGACCACATCACAGGTGGTGAAATGTTTTATGTGTATACCGGAATGTCTGGAGGCAACTACCAGTACCGGGTAACCGTAAAACTGTTCATGCGATGTAATTCGGGCAGAGAGTTTAATAACCCAACCATCATCTCCGTATTCGACCGGGTTTCGGGACAGCGAATAAACGACTACAGCATCAATCTCGACCACATAGAAAAATTGAGCATGGTTCATAATGACCCGTGCATAACAAATCCGCCTATCGTCTGTTACGACGTGGGATATTATGTTTTGAATGTTTCCGTACCGCCTGGCCCGGGCTACACTGTTACAGCCCATGTAAATTTCCGGATCGACGGCATCAACAACCTTATGGCAAACTATAACCGGATCGGTGCTACATATGTTGGTGATATACCGGGATCTGCAATAGGTGCCGCCGAAAACAACAGCGCAAGATTTGTAGGCGAGGACCTTGTTGTTGTTTGTGCAGAGAATAGTTTTTCCTACAGTTTCGCAGCAGAAGATCTCGACAGTGATGAACTCCGTTACTCCTTTGCTGAAGCATATAGGACGGATGGCGGCGGTGGCGGTGGTTTTGGTGCAAGTATACTGCCTCCTCCCCCTCCCCCATACGAGGCCGTTCCTTATGGCCAGGGTTTTAGTGGCAACGTGCCTCTCGGTGCCAACGTAAAAATTGATTCCAAAACCGGGTTGATTACCGGCATTGCGCCGGCACGTGGCATCTATGTGGTGACAGTAGTAGTTCAGGAAATCCGGAATGGAGAGACCATAGCAGTGCAGCGAAAAGATCTGCAAATATTTATTGCGCCGTGCACAGTAACTGCGGCAGCACTCCCCGATCAATATATGCTGTGCGACAATTCCCAGACCCTCACCGCCAGGAACCTTTCAACAAGCCCGCTTATAAAGACGTATAACTGGGAGTTTTTGAACAATGATGGCGAAACAATATTTGCAACAACAAATGCCGACGCAACATTTGCATTCCCCGACACCGGCATATATACAATTAAGCTTGTAATTAACCGGGACCAGCAGTGTTCCGACTCCACAATGGCAACAGCTCGCGTTTATCCCGGATTTAAACCCGATTTCGATGTAAGCCGTCCCTGCATCACCCGTCCGGTAATTTTCAACGATCGAACAACTTCTACGCTGGGAGATGTTGTAAGCTGGGAATGGGATTTCGGCGAAGGAAGTACCACCGAAGATTTCTCTTCGGAGCCGTCGCCAAACTTTGTGTATTCATCAACGGGAACAAAAAACGTGACCCTGATCGCTTCCGATTCTAAAGGATGTGTAGATACAGCGGCCAAATCCATCGTAGTGTACGACAAACCGCCTATCGATCTTGCTTTCAAAGACACATTGATTTGCCCTCCCGACGACCTGCAATTACGTGCGTCGGGCAACGGTGTTTTTTCATGGAGGGGAACTGCACTCGTAAATTCAGGCTCAGCGACTCCTGTGGTAAGTCCGCTGTCAACAACAAGATATTATGTGGATCTCAACGACGATGGTTGTATCAATAGCGATTCGGTTACTGTGCGTGTGGTCAACAAAGTGACGCTTGATATGATGAACGATTCCCTGATCTGCGAAGGCGATGAAGTGCCGCTACACCTTCGCTCCGACGGCCTTAAGTATACATGGACGCCTGCCAATACATTAAGCGACCCCAGCGTAGCCAATCCATTTGCGCGACCCGAAGGAACCACCACTTACAGTGTAACTGCATTCATCAGTAGTTGCAGCGCAAGCGGCGATGTTACTATTACAACGGTTCCCTACCCAACTGCAAATGCGGGTTCTGATACCACTATTTGTTTTAATACGCCTATCTCACTTAATGCTGTTACCGATGGCACTTCTTTCACCTGGGCACCTGCATCGCAGGTATTTGGAGGAAATACACTTAATCCAACCGCCCGCCCTCTAAGTACAACCCAGTTCTTGTTTTTTGCATACGACACCAGGGGTTGTCCAAAACCGGGTGTTGATAGTATACTGGTAACCGTTCAACCAGATGTGAACGCATTTGCAGGCAACGACACTGTAGTTGTAACTAATCAGCCATTACAGTTGCAGGCTACCGGCGGGTTAAATTATTCATGGACGCCCGCATTTGGATTATCCGATGCGAACGTTTCTAATCCGGTGGCGCCATTTGTCTCTTCGCCACCGGAAGGATCATATAGGTATAAAGTACTTGTAGCCGATGAAATTGGCTGTGTTGATTCTGCATACATGCAGGTACAGGTTTTTTCATCCGGTCCGGAGATTTATGTTCCTTCTGCATTCACTCCTAATAACGATGGAAAAAACGATTTTTTCCAGGTAGTAGCTGCAGGAATCCGGCGCATTGAAGTATTCCAGTTGTACAATCGCTGGGGACAGCTGATTTACAATTCACCGGGAACACATAGTCGCGGCTGGGATGGAAATTTCGGAGGCAAACCTCAACCTCCGGATACATACGTCTACCTGGTAAAGGCAACCGACTACACCGGGAAGCCGATTTTCAAACGAGGCACGGTAGTACTTATTCGCTGATCAACGTTTTCCCAATTCAATTACTTCGCAGTCTGAAATCTTTGTTTCATGAATGTTGAAACGGACGAGTGTGCGTACTTTGTGCCATCCTTCTTTGCCACAGGCTCCCGGATTTATGTGCAGGCATTTAAACTGTTCATCAAACATTATCTTCAGAATGTGTGAATGGCCGCTGATGAAAAGTGCAGGAGGTTTTTGAAGCATGATTTGTTTTACAGCTGGTGCATACTTGCCTGGATAACCACCAATATGTTTCATGAGAACATCTACTTCTTCACAAAACCATCGCTCTGTTTCTGCAAAACGGCTTCGGATGTCTTGTCCATCAATGTTTCCGAATACACCCTTCAGCGGTTTAAATGATGCAAGTTCATTGGCAAGAGCTGCATTGCCGAAGTCGCCTGCATGCCATATCTCGTCGCATTTTTCGAAGTAGCGAAATACCTCTTTGTCAAGAAAATTATGTGTGTCCGACATCAGGCCGATTCTCTTCATATCCGAAAATAAAAATCCCTGCTGCAATGCAGCAGGGATAACATGTTAAATATTGTATGATTAGTCTTTCAACCTGAAAATGCGCTTTACATCCATGTAATCGTCAAGGTTTACATTCGACCGGTTTGCTGCCAGAACCGAACCGGGAATGATTACATACCGATATTGCAGGAATGTTTCGCCCTGATCTACAACAGTACTGGCATCAGCAGTCGAAATCAGCGCGATGGTATCTGTGAAGAATACAGGGTTGATGATCACTGCGCCATCGAAATAAGGAAGAGGGAATACAACCGGATCTGCTTCGGTGTTGAAGTTGATGTACACCTTCACTTCGCCCTGCGAAAGTATATCGGAAGTAAGACTCGGCGCGGGGATTTCGGCAGTCCAGTTAGTACTGTCTTCATTTGGAGTGTATTCAACACTCAACCATTCTGAATAAATAACGTTAGCAGTTCCGGGCTCACCGGCTGGACCAGCAGGACCGGCAGGGCCAGCGGGACCAGCAGGACCTGCAGGACCAGCGGGGCCGGTACCACCTTCTTTCTGGCATGAAGTGAAGATGGCCAGGGTTAGGGCTATGACTGAGGCAAAAAGCAACGAATTCCGGCTCATATTTGTGTTTTTAGATATTAAATAAATATACAGATTCTCATGTATTAACCTGAGAATTATTCAAGATTTCCTGTGAATTCAAACCCGGGTGTATTCTGACTTGTGAATTGCCCGAGTGGAGGCGCTACTCCCGTAAAATAATCGAGCTTGAAGTTGTCGTTGTCGATGCGGTTGATCAAAGGCGCCATCTCATTTTGTACAAGGCCTGCATTCCCGTTTTGACCCGTTCTGGTGAAGTTGGCAATGTTCGATGAATTAATGGTGTAGTTGTATGTGTACTGCAGCACGAAGACAACCCCGCTCTGTTCTACCAGCACATACAACGCCATTGATGAAGAATTTGCATCGAACATAAAGATCATATCGAGCAATGCCAGTCCATATGGACCATTAATCAGGTCGTTGTTGATCTGGTTGCGGATGGTTATAAAATCATTTGACTGACCTGGCAATGGTTCCTGCGGTACAGTTATAGAAGTAATGGCGCGGCCTAATACCAGGTGGAAAGCGATAATCGGAGTTGTTGTTCCGGAAATATTTACGCGGCCGCCGCTTGTTTCGAAGTAATAACGGTTCTGCGCATCATCCCAATACATATCCTGGAAAGTATAACCTCCCACCGTTACAGGATTTTTAAAATGTACGCCATATGTCGTGTGGCTGAAAGGTACGCTTGTCGTAATCGCAGAGTTGTCGCTTATGTAATTGAAGTTTATCCGAAACAGGAACAGGTTGAATGATACTTCAATCTGTGAATTGTCGCTTCCCGTGAAAAACAGGAAAGGGGTTGAAGCGCTGAAGTTTTTTGTTGACTCAACGATATGAGCTAACCTTCCCCCGAATGCTGCATCTATTTCTTCCTGGGTAGCGGGCAACATAATCGCCTGGCTCTTGTTAAATACTCCTTCCAGGAAAAGTGTATCACCCGGTTCTGATTTCGTAAACTCAAACTCAAAATCTGTTCCCCAGCCAAACCCGGGTTGCTGGGTTGGGCTGTTCGAAACATCGGGGTCAGGGTCCGCAGCCAGGTGGATATAACTATAAGTGTCAAAAACGAGTTGGGGTCTTTGGTCGGCGCGAATTCTGTATCCACTTTCTTTCGCCGCCTGTGCCGTTTCCAGGCGGAAGTCAGACACCATGCTCACGCGGTTCGAATCCGGAAAACGCAGATAATAAGCCAAACCACCTACTTCAATGTCCTGCGATGCCAGTCCGCTGGGATATACAAATAATTTCCACCCGGGGGCCTGGATTAATTTCGACCGATACGCAGTAAGCGTTTTTTGCAAACGCTCGTCCGGCGTTTCAGGAAACACCGGATCTACCGATTTGGTACATCCCGCAACCAGCAGCGTAAGCAAAATGATTAAGTAATATTTCATAGATGGTTATTCAACTAACAGGGTAAGGAAATAATTATTTGGATTCAATACCGGCGAAAATCTTATCCTCGGATAAATGGTTATCGCCGGATTGATGTGCCAGGAAAGGGCAAACTGGTTGTTCCTGAAATAATCGAGCAACGGTGCAACCGCAGGACTGATCAACTGGGCAACCGGGTCTTCACTTCCTGCTACATATGACACCACGTTCCCGCTTTCTGTAACACCGTGTACGAAGTCGGCATTGAACTTATTGCCATTTTGCGCGACATACATCCTGATGATTGTACTATCCGGCGATGCGGCTACAAAAGCGAGCGAGTCTAGCGTAAGATTCGAAACAGGCAATGTGGCCATTGCAGCCGCTGCCGAATTAAACAGCGACATAAAAACGGGTCGCTGTGGCAGTACCGCCTGATTGGCAGGATCTACGCTCGCCGTTGTATAGGTTCTTCCATTTCCATACGACAGCTCCGCAGCGGGAAATGACACAAGCGCATTCAATGCATTCTGCACCCGCGTCTGCAAAGCATAAAAATCAATCCCCCAAACCTCTTTGAAATAATTCACGACAAATTGCTCCTTTGAACGAAGTGCCTGTGCAGCCGTGGGATTTACAGAAGCAACAATTTCTTCAAATCGTGGTTTTCCCTCCATCAGCATGTTTGCAATCATCTCTACAAAATCCTCATCGGCAGTTGCCATTGAATAATTGGTAATGTATCCATTTTCGCGTGCTTCTTCTTCGCTTACGTTGAACCAGGTACCTGTATATCCTGTCAACCCAAGATTGCTGGACACGCCGCGAAATTCCGGTGGATACAAAATATTCTGATGAAGTATGTGCGCAAATTCGTGATGTGAGGTCTGGATCATACGCCGTATCGACGTAAACTCATTTTTATCGAAATTCTGGTTGATGTCGAAAAACGCAATTGAATTTCCACCTTCTGCCTGTCCCAACAACACCGTACCATTTGGATTATACTCCACGCTTCCAATCAGAATAAACTGTTTCGGCGAATATGCTTTGATAAATTGATCGTTGCCTAAAACAGCATTGTAAGGATCTATCCACACGCGCTTGATTGCCGACATTGCGGGAATGATCTTGCTTTCGTCGGGCGGTGTGAGGTTATTGTCGAGGTGG
>JAFAGE010000155.1 GCA_023423015.1 Bacteroidota bacterium | reverse complement strand
ATATTTGCCCCCCTATGGAGTTGACGAAAAACTATGAACCTTCAATTGTTGAAGATAAATGGAACAAACAATGGAAGGAGAAAAAGTACTTCAGTAGTGTACCCGATGGACGTCCGCCTTTTACCGTAGTTATTCCCCCGCCAAATGTGACCGGAGTTTTGCACATGGGCCATACGTTGAATGAAACAGTTCAAGACATCCTGGTGCGTAACGCCCGCCTCAGCGGTTTCAATGCCTGCTGGGTACCCGGCAGCGACCACGCATCTATTGCCACCGAAGCCAAGGTGGTGGATATGCTGAAAAAAGAAAAGAATATCGAGAAGTCGGAGCTTTCACGCAACGAGTTTCTCAGATATGCATTTGAATGGAAGGAGAAGTATGGTAATATCATTTATAGCCAGATCGAAAAATTGGGTTGCAGTGTAGACTGGGACCGCACCACCTTCACGATGGATCCGCATTACTATCAGGCGGTGATGAAGGTATTTGTTGATTTGTATAATAAAGGGTTGATATATCGCGGAGCGCGTATGATCAACTGGGATCCTCTGGCGAAAACAGCGCTCAGCGACGAAGAAGTAGAACACCGCGACATACAGGGACGGCTATATCACGTAAAATATTTTGTGACGGATAAACCGGATGGTACCGTTGCGGATACAGATAATGCAGAATATGTGGTAATAGCAACACAGCGCCCCGAAACTATTATGGGTGACACAGCGGTGTGTGTGCATCCTGATGATGAACGGTACAAAAAATTTCATGGCAAATATGTGGTGGTGCCGTTCGTTAACCGCGTCGTACCTATTATTACAGACGACTACATAGACCCGGCTTTTGGAACGGGCGTATTGAAGGTTACACCTGCCCACGACATCAACGACTACAACCTGGGTCTGAAACATAATTTGCCTGTTGTTGACACGCTCAACGAAGACGGAACGCTTACCGAAGCCGCCGCCCATTTTGCAGGGATGGAACGTTTTGAAGCCAGGAAAAAAGTTGTTGAAGAACTAAAGGCGAAGGGTTGGCTTATAAAAGAAGAAGACTACCAAACACGTGCAGGATATAGCCAGCGTACGCATTGCATTGTGGAGCCACGCATTTCCACACAATGGTTTTTGTCGGTTGCATCACTTGCGCAGAAAGCATTGGAGCCGGTGTTGGATGGCCGGATTCGTATACATCCGGAAGAACGCTTCTTAAACACATACAAATACTGGCTGAGCAACATGAAAGATTGGTGCATCAGCCGTCAATTATGGTGGGGACAACGAATACCTGCATGGTACGACAGTGATGGAAAATATGTGGTAGCTGCTAACGAAGAAGAAGCATTAGAGAAATACAGGAAACAATACGGAACCTCCATTTCGTCGCTTAAACAGGATGAAGATGTACTCGACACCTGGTTTTCATCATGGCTTTGGCCAATGGAAGTATTTAAAGGCGTAACGGAACCGGATAATGCCGACATAAAATACTACTACCCTACATCAGTATTGGTAACGGGGCAGGATATTATTTTCTTCTGGGTTGCGCGTATGATTATGGCAGGAATGGAATACAAGAATGAAATTCCTTTCCACGACGTGTATTTTACGGGCATGGTTCGCGACAAGCAGGGTCGCAAGATGAGTAAAAGCCTGGGAAACTCGCCCGATCTGCTACAGTTAATCGACAAATACGGCGCCGACGCCGTACGGTTTGGCATAATGATTTCTTCTCCTGCCGGCAACGATTTATTGTTCGATGAAACTTCACCTGAACAGGGAAGAAATTTCAATAACAAAATATGGAACGCACTCAAGCTCGTTAAGATGTGGGAGGCGCGTTTGTCAGCACCGGGAGCCGAGACTACAGAACCCGCAGCACAGGAAGCACTGCTTGTGATGGACGTATCCGGCTTCTCGGGAAGTGTTGAAGTGGACACCAACGGCAACGGACATACGCAGGAAAATTTTGCAGTAACATGGTTTGAAAATCGCCTTGCAGAGGTAAAGCAGGAGCTCAAGGGCATGTACGGTGATTTTCGATTGAGTGAAGCCCTGAAGACGTTGTATTCGCTCATCTGGGACGATTTCTGCAGTTGGTATCTTGAATGGGTGAAACCTGCTCCAGGACAATCTGTTGAACCAGCGGTGTACCAGAAAACAGTGGAGTTTTTCACTGAACTGATGCATCTGCTGCATCCCTTCATGCCATTTGTTACGGAAGAAGTGTATCACCTGCTGCAGAACCGGAACGACGATCTCTGTGTGAGGCAATATTCTGCGGCAAAATCTGCTGATCCGCGCGTGCTTGAAACCGGCAAAGTGTTGAAGGATGTGATTTCAGGAATTCGTGACACCCGGAACAGGAGTAAGATGAAACAGAAAGACGAGATTAAGCTATATGTGATTACGGAAAACCAGGACATGTACATGTCGGTATATCACATTCTGACTCGTCAGTTGAATGCAAGTTCAATCGCGTTTAATACGGAAGCATTGGGTCACAATGTATCTGTTGTGATCGGGAAAGACAGGTTCTTTGTGGAGTCGTCTGCTCCGATCGACAATTCGGAAGAGAAAAACGGTCTTTTAAAAGAACTGAATCATCTTGAAGGATTTCTTGCTTCTGTAGAAAAGAAACTTTCGAACGAACGGTTTATGCAGAACGCAAAACCGGAGGTAATTGCGTTGGAGCAAAGGAAAAAATCTGATGCACAAACCAAGATCCGCGTTATTCGCGAAAGCCTCAGCCGACTGTAAGAAAATCAACATTTGTTTATCGCTATAGCACGTTGTATCCCGGAAGGGCAGCGTGCTATTTTTATTTCCTGATCCCGGGGTGGATGTTGGGAGATTGGTGCCGTAAGCCCGGACGTTGATCAGTCCATAAACGGGCACATTATTACAAAACATTTTTTATGAAAGATCCATTTGAAAAATTGGACGGGAAGATTCGCCTGCTGAAAGAAGCAGAAACAAAGAGCATTCGCGGAGGAATTGATTGGGTTGGATACCTGATCAGGTTTGCCGGAGTGGGCACACAATACTTCTACAGGATGGGTGTGCGTGAAGGAAAGAGAATGAGGGACTCCATGTAATAACCATTAAAAAGAAAAAAATGAAAAGCGATGTATTGAAAAGCGGCTTTAGTCCGCTTAGTGCAGAAGAGTGCGCGAATCTCCGTGGAGGTGGAGAGATCAGAGCCACTGTAACCTGCGTAGCAAGATCACTCACCACTGGCGGAGGTGCGATACGAACCATGGTACTGGGCCTTGGACTTTTTGGGATGGCCCGTATTGTGGGTGTGGCAGTAGGATGTGCCAATCTATGAGTGAAAGGAACATCCTTTTGGATGTTCCTTTATAATATCAACGGTATTCACACTAATCATATGCTGAAACAACGAATCATTTTTTTGCTGGCCATATTGCTGGTAGTTATTGTAGCTATCCTCTTATATTATTATGGCCGAATGGAAGCCGAAGCGGTGCGTATGCAACTTGAGCATTGATGTTAAAAGAATTCCCATGGCGAAGATCCGCGGCGTGCGTCAGCGCGACAACACAGATTGTGGCGCTGCGTGCCTGGCTTACATTGGTATGACCTACGGGGCTACCTACCCTGTAGCAACAATCAGGAACTGGGCGCGTACGAATGCAAATGGCACATCGGTATACGGATTAATAAAGGCTGCCGGGAGAATGTGCTTCCACGCCCAGGCATCCCGCTGCGAAAAGGAACTATCAACAGACTTAAAATTTCCGCTGATTGCCCATGTAAAACTAACCAATGGTGTTGGGCATTTCCTGGTAGTATGCAACAAGTCAGGCAATAAATTTAAAGTCATGGATCCTGCGTTGGGAGAAGTAAGAAAAATGACTGCTGACAACTTTTACCAATGGTGGAGCGGAGTGATTATTCAATTATCTCCGAATGATAAATTTCAGCAAGTAAGTAAACCATCTTCGCTAAACAGGATTTTTGGTCTGATATTGTCACATCGGCAACTGCTCATCGCTGCGATTATTTGTTCAATTGTTTTTGCAATCGTCGGTCTGGGCATTTCGGTCTATCTCCAGCAAATGGTGGATGTGGTATGGGAACAAGGTGACATGCAATTATTGCAGGCGTTGTCTCTCGCGATGATCTGTGCGATAGTGCTACTCTTTTTAACCGGGTTGGTAAAAGGGCAACTGGTTTTAAAAATGAGCCAGAATATCGACCGGCAATTGATCGGAGGGTATTTCCGGCATGTAATTGCGTTACCGATATCATTCCACAGCAGGATGCAGAAGGGTGAAATCCTTAGCAGGGTGAATGATGCCGTACGGATCAACAGGCTGATCAACGAAGTATGTGTCGACACGCTGGTTGATATACTCACCATTGCATTCGCAATGGCCTTTATGTTCATGTATAATATGAAACTAGCCTCGATGATAGCCTTGTTTCTGCCGCTATTTATTGTGTTGTGTTACCTCTATGACCTTATCAATCGCAGGTGGCACCGGAAGGCGGTAGAAGCAGATGCTGCACTCGACAGCAGTTTTGTGGAAGCGCTGCAGAATATCGCGTCGATAAAAATGCTGAACGCAGCGTCATTCGCCAGTAAGAGATTGGAGGAAAAATTCAGTCGACTTTTGTCAGTAACGCTCAGTTATGGGAGGAGACAGATTTACTTCGCAATGGGTGCAGATCTTCTTTCGAGGTTGGTTATTTTATGTACGCTGTGGATGGGATGTATTTTCGTGATAGATGGCGACATGTCGCGGGGATCACTCGTCTCATTCTTCTCTCTGGTAACTTTTTTTACATCACCAGCAATGGCTTTAATGCATGTGGGAAGGACTATACGGGAGTCGTTAATTGCAGCGGAACGTTTTTATGAAATAACTGACCTGGAAACAGAACCAGGTAAAAACCTGCCAGAGCCCTTTGTGATTACCGGTGATATTGAATTCAGGAACGTGAGTTTTACCTACGACGATGGCTTGTTTGTCTTCAGAAATCTCGACCTGAAAATTCCTTATGGAAAAATCACGGGAATAAAAGGTGCGAATGGCTGTGGTAAATCGACCCTGGTTGCGTTGCTTCTTCGGATGTATGAGCCTGACGAGGGCGAAATCTTTATTGGTGAGAAAAATATCCGGCAAATACCACTGGAAGTTTTGCGATCGCATATATCAGTGGTGCCACAATCCATCGAAATATTTAATGCAAGCATCAGGCAAAACATCTGTTTGGCTGAAGAAGCAAGCGAGCAGAAGCTCGATTCTGTAATAACCCGGTGTGGCTTACGCGAGTTTATCGAGCAATTACCGGATGGCTATGGCACCTTGTTGTCGGAGCAGGGTGGAATATGTTCAGGGGGACAACGTCAAAAAATAGGGATAGCGCGGGCACTTTATAGAGGTTCGCCCATCCTGGTGATGGATGAAGCTACGGCCAGTTGCGACGAGGATTCGGAGCGCAAAATAATGCAAACGATTGAGTGCTGCAAAAAGAAGGAAAATACGGTGATAATTATCAGTCACAGTGATAATGCATTGAAAATTTGCGATAATATTGTGCTTCTTTAATCGCAGATAGCCCCGTACTTCCATGAAAATTCACCAAAAGTTATTGTATATATGAGCATGGTTGACTCCTTTGAGAAGATTCCCGTTAAGATTTTTTCTGATCTGAAGGAAGGTTCAGTATTCGCTGCTAACATGATAGCCGGGCTGATTCGTGAAAAACAAAAGAACAATGAGAAGTGCGTACTTGGACTAGCTACAGGAAGCACTCCAAAAACATTGTATGCTGAATTGGTTCGCATCCACAAAATGGAGGGGCTTAGTTTCAGGAACGTAGTCACATTCAACCTGGATGAATACTACCCGATCGACAAGGATGCCCTGCAGAGCTACAACAGGTTTATGAAGGTGCAGTTGTTCGACCATGTAGACATTGATCCTGCAAACATTCACATCCCCAACGGAGAAATTCCGAAGGACGAGATAAAGGCACATTGTGCGGCATACGAAGAAAAGATTGATGAAGCCGGCGGCATTGACCTGCAGATTCTCGGTATCGGCAACAATGGTCATATCGGCTTCAACGAACCAGGCTCCAATGTAAATTCCCGTACTCGTCTTGTAGCATTGGACAATTCAACAAGAATTGCGAATTCTTACGAGTTTACCAATATTTCGCAGGTTCCGCGTATGGCGATAACTATGGGTATCAGCACCATTCTGAAAGCCAAAAAGATCATCCTGCTTGCATGGGGCCCGGTGAAGGCACCCGTTGTGCAAAAAGCTGTGGAAGGACACGTTACCGAACAGATCCCGGCCTCACAACTGCAGTTACACAATGAATGTACGTTTATACTTGATGAATCTGCTTCATCAGAGCTGACTCGCTTCAAATCACCATGGTTAACCGGCGATCTTGAATGGACGCCAAAAATGATCCGCAAGGCGGTTATCAACACAGCTCTGAAGGTGGGCAAACCGTTGCTGAGCCTTACCAATACGGACTACAAAGACAACGGGCTTGGCGACCTGTTGGTAGAACGCGGCGATGCATACGAGATCAACCTCGAAGTATACTATATGTTGCGCGATACTATCACGGGATGGCCGGGTGGAAAACCCAATGTAAATCTCCCGAACCATCCGGAGCGCTCCACGCCTTATCCAAAAAGGTGCATCATCTTCTCGCCCCACCCCGACGATGACATCATTTCAATGGGTGGAACATTTCAGCGTTTGCACGACCAGGGACATGATGTTCACGTTGCCTACCAAACTTCCGGCAACATTGCAGTTACAGATGAATTTGTGACCAGGTTCCTTGATTTCGCGGTGGGATTTGAAAATATGTTCAACATCGACAGTAAGAAGTCGGAGCAAATTCTCGCACAGGCACGGCAGTACCTTCAAAGTAAAAAGAATAACGAAATGGATACTCCCGAGATCCGTGCGATCAAAGGACTGATCCGCCGTTGTGAAGCCAAAGCGACCTGTCGTTATGTTGGTATTCCCGATGAGAACAGCCACTTCCAGAATCTGCCGTTTTATGAAACCGGGACCATCGAAAAGAAACCGATGGGAGAAGAAGACGTGCAATTAACAATCGAGCTGCTCAGGAAAATTAAACCGCACCAGGTGTATTGCGCGGGCGACCTTGCCGATCCACATGGAACGCATAAGGTTTGCCTGGAAATTGTGTTCGAAGCATTACGGAGAATAAAAGCGGATGGCGATGAATGGGTGAAAGACTGCTGGATGTGGCTCTATAAGGGCGCATGGCAGGAATGGGACATCAGCGAAGTGGAGATGGCCATTCCCATGAGTCCTGACCAGGTAATGAAAAAACGGTACGGCATTTTTATACACCAGTCTCAGAAAGACATGGTACCATTCCAGGGATCAGACAACCGCGAATTCTGGCAGCGCGCCGAAGACAGGAACAGCAACACGGCAAACCTCTATGCAATGCTCGGCATGACGAAGTATGCGGCTGTAGAGGCGTTTGTGAGATGGCATTTCTGACGGTAGACGTTAAACGTGAGACGTGAGACGTGAGACGTGAAACGTGAGACGTTGGAGATGTGATATGGGAGATGGAAGTGAGCGGTGCCGACATTGCCGGTTTTCATTCCTTCCTTATCGCATCAATAACATTTTGTTGGGCGCTTTTGAGTGATTGTCCGATTACTGCAATGATGGCGATGCATACAGTCAATATTGCTGCGGACGCGAAGATGCCAGGGCCAAACTCGATCCGGTAAGCGAAATTCATCAGCCATCGGTTTATTAACATCCATGCAATAGGGCCTGCGATAACAAACGAGATTAAAACAGGTTTCATAAAACGCGAAGTCATAAGCATCACTACATTTGAAACAGATGCGCCCAGCACTTTTCGGATGCCGATTTCCTTTATGCGTTGGCGGGCAGACAAATGTGCAAGTCCAAATAGTCCCAGTGCACAAATCACGATAGCCACTACAGTTGCCGACCCTATTATTTTCTGCCAGCGTTGTTCGTTTTTGAATTCACGCGCATTCAGGTCGTCAAGAAAGTTGTACTGGAAAACTGCTCCCGGCATAGCGGCTTTATATACTTTTTCAAAAGCGGCAATAGCGCCCGGCACATTCTCTTTGTCAATCTTCACCCACATCTCTGCATCTTCATTTCTTCTCCCGAAGAAAATCATCGGGGCGATCCGCACTTTAGGAGAAAGGAAATGATGGTCTTTCACTATGCCGATAATTTTCAGTTTCTTGTTTTCATAGTATTCTCCCAAAGAAACGGTCGCACCAAGTGGATCAGCCAAACCTGCCGCACGAACAAATGATTCATTCACCAGGGCAACGTTACGCGCAGCCTCGCCGGGTGGCAAATTGGAACCTGCAACAATTGGTATCTCCATCAGGGGAATAAACTGCTGGTCGATAGTTTTGTGGATGACATCAAAACTGCGCTGGTTAATATCTACGAAAAAATTTTGACCACTATTGCCGAAAGAGACCGACTTGATGAGAGGTTCTTTTGAAAGTTCGTTCTGCATGAAAGAAACCGCTGTTCGATAATCACGATCGCCGTAAACAGCTGAACGAATAATATAATCAGGATTATATCCCGGGTCCTTGGTACGGATGAAATCCATTTGCCTGAAATAAACGATTGCAGCGATCAGCAAAATAATCGCAGGAGTAAACTGCATTATGATCAACATCTTCCCCGTACGGCTTTCACCAGGGTGAAATATGCGGTTATACAACACCTCTGCCGGTTCAAAACGCGACAACAGAAAAGCGGGGTATAATCCGGTTGTTCCAACAATAAGAACAAGAAGCATCAAAAAATATAATGGCACTGAACTGTTGGTAACATCTGCCAATACGAGGTGTTTTCCCGAAACATCATTAAAAACCGGGAGCAGAATAATCATTGCGCATATCCCTATTAAAAATGAGAATGCGCATAGAATGGCAGATTCAGAAAGGAATTGCAGAATGATCTGCATCGAAGAACCGCCGCTGATTTTCCTCACTCCCACTTCTTTTGCACGACGCAACGATCCTGCAACGCTGATGTTGACAAAATTGACAGAGGCCATGAGTAAGATGAAACCTGCGAGCACAAGGAATGCGATGCTGTAGAACGGAGTGCTGCCATTGATCACTCCTGATTCGATATTCCCGGTTGAGCGCTGGAGCGGATGAAGGTGCACATCGGATAAAGGTTGCAGGCCATATTTAATCTGCGGATCGAATCCATATTGTTGAATGTTTCTTGTTAGCTGTTCGCGGCCACGGACGTTGTAAATCTCGTTGAACAACGACGAAACTTTTTCTGTATTCGCTCCCGGCTCAATTTCAACAAAAGTTCCGAGGTATGCATTCAGCCAGGAATCGTCAGTAAATGCCAGTTCCATATAAGAAAATGGAAAAAGCACATCGAACTGCAAGGAAGAATTTTCCGGCGGATCTTTAACCACGGCTGAGATAGTGAGTTGAGTGCCCACTTTTTCTGCTGAAGGATCGGCTTCGCTGGTGATGATCTTACCAAGTACATCCGTGGTGCTGAAAAGTTTGATGGCAGCGCTTTCCGTGAGCACTACATAGCCAGGTTGACTGAGTGCAACTGACGGTGAACCCTGGACCAGGGGAAAAGTAAAGACATCAAGAAAGTTACTGTCTACATAAAGTGGACGAAGGTGCAGGGTTTTGTCATTTGCGGCGAGGTCGCTGAAGATATCTCCACCCATTACGCGGGTAAAGGAACTAAGCTGGGGAATAGCTTCTTTGAAAGCCGGTCCCTGGACCTGACCCGTTGCGCCAACGGTTTGCCATTCGGATTCTTTCGTTTCTTTGAGGCTGGTAGTGATTCGGTATATGTTTTCACGATTGTGGTGGAACTTGTCGTAGCTCGCTTCGTGACGCCAGAAAAGGATGGCCAGCAACATGGTTGTAATACCAGTGGAAAGCCCGATGATGTTTATGACGGAATGCAGGCTGTTTTTCCGGAGCTGGCGGAAGGTCGATTTGAAGAAGGCAGTCGCCATTGGGGTAAAATTTGGCTGAAAGGATTGATGAATCTACGAAAAAGGGCGTGCCATAACGGTATAGGCCGGGAACAATGTAACAGAAGATCAGGCTAAAATGAAGGGATTTCCTTTTGGCCGATAAGATGGTTTGCGTTATTTTTGCAACCCCGGAAATGAGAGCGTAAAAGTGCATTTTCCGTGTGATGGCCCCGTAGCTCAACTGAATAGAGCATTTGACTACGGATCAAAAGGTTTCAGGTTTGAATCCTGACGGGGTCACAAAGCCTTTTCAACGAAGTTGAAGAGGCATTTTTATTTTGGAGCGTGGCAAGCTTGCTTGACAAAGCGGAAAAATGAAAATGCCGGGCAACGCCGCAGGCGGTGCAAAGGCTTTGGGCTGAACAATGCGACGAGGATCGCGCGCCGCGCAATCCTGACGGGGTCACTAAAAACCCTCGCAATTGATTGCGAGGGTTTTTGGCATATGGGAGATGGCAGAAGGCACATGGGAAAACCCCTATATAGTGGCACTGGATGGGTATTGTGACCAGAATCAACTGCTATAGTGACCGCCATTAGGAGTACAGCGCTGGCAACAAAGATAATTTTGGTTATAAGCAGATCTTTATGCAAGCTTCCTGCCACAGCCATGTGCGCGATATTATTAACAAGCTGGAATCCTACAGTAACACACTTCACCCCTACTTCCCAATCGAGGTGGTCCACAGAGTTCGCACTACTTATAAGAAACTGAGAGTAGTTGTCGCATTGATGAAGAATGTTACTCCCCATTCACCTTCAATGCGGCCGGCTTTCAGCAAATATTACAAATTACTTGGCCGTCTTCGCAATGTCCAGTTACTGGTGGAACGATTAAACCATGAAGAAGAACTTGCTATATCTGAGGTTGTCCCTTTGCTTATTAAGAAGGAGCAGGAGCTTGTTAAGCAACTGAAATGTAAAACGCTTGTTAAGGTGGTGAAAAAATGGAAGTATAAGAATGAAGAACTGTTTCCACGCATCATTCCCCAGCGATCCATAAACGTGTATCTCGCACAGATATTCGAACGGGTTGAAGTTATTGCCAATAAACAATGCGTTGAAGACAGCGATTTGCATGCGGTGCGTACATTATTAAAAGATGCACAGAATCTCGCAATACTTTTTGGCCACTGGGAAAATCAGGCACCCAACGACTTTGTGGAATTTATTAACGATCTCGGAACATATCACGACATGGTTGTTCAGAATATAACACTTAAGGAGTTAATGCCGTGTTTAATTGAAAGAGCAACAGAAATCAACGTCAGGAAGTACACGGCATTTATCGAAGAGGAAATTGAAAAACGCCGGGAATCTCTTGTAAATGAATTAATACGTCTGTTCGGATCGTCTCATAAAGTCGGGAAATTTGAGACTATTGAACCAGGAATCTTAGAAAATGGAGGGGTCGATGTTTTTTTATGTGTGCAGATACGAAGAAGATATCATATGATTTCAATAAAAGCTGAACCTGAACGATACTTTTATATTTAGATTTTTGGTTGGCTTCATTTTGCAGGTGCAGGGCGTCATCAACAAACGGCTATTCACCATTACGCAATCGGAAGAACGGGGCACGGAGAACGCCAAATACAAACTTTATCATCCTTAACTTCGCGCAAAATTATTCGATGAGCAAAGTGAATGGTTTCAGATGGATTGCGAACCTTGAAGGAATTAGTTTTTTGGTGCTGCTGATTATAGCCATGCCCTTGAAATATTTGTTCGACAGTCCCTGGATGGTACAGCAGGTGGGCATGGCACATGGAGTACTATTTGTGGCCTATGTCGTAGCCGTATTGTTCGTAAGAAAAGAGCTGGGATGGAACGTTAAACAAACTTTACTGGCTCTCGCATTGTCGTTTGTTCCCTTTGGTACATTCTACGTAACTGGCAGAATGATGGCTGGCAGTTTAAGGTAGGAAGGCGCAGTATCTATTCTGATGCTACGCAAGATGGCAGATGGTCAGCAATCATTGTTAGGAGTTCCCCGCTGATTCATCAACTACGCTGAAGTACAATTACAGTTCGCGCGGGCGATGTTATTTGCTGGCTGTTGACTATAGGTGCATTGGCAAGTTCAAAAATATCGTTGGGCGAATCTGCTGATGTGTCAATGATCCTTTTCCACTCACCTACCCCGCCCTCACCAATTGTAAAGTCAAGCGGCTCCCAAAACATATTAACTATCACATAAAAGTCATCATCATTCATTTTTCCACCGTTGATGTAATAAGCAAGGGTGCGCGAGTGAAAACTGATATCAGCGGGACCATTCACTCCAAACCATCTCACATCTTCATTCCAGAATACTCCGCGTCCGATAGCAGGATGCGATTTCCGGCAGGCGATGATAAGTTTGAAAAACCGGTATACGTCTTCGAATTGTGATTTGCGGTCCCAATCAAGCCATGAGATTTCGTTGTCCTGGTTATAAGGATTATTATTACCGTGTTGAGTTTGCAGGAACTCATCCCCCATGCGAAACATGGGTACACCGTTGGAGAACATGAGGAGCGCTGTGAAGTTTTTTGCCTGTTGTTTTCTTAGTTTCATGATATCTGCTGTAACTCCATCGTCGCCTTCCACTCCGCAATTCCAGCTAAAATTATCATCGGTTCCGTCTGTGTTGTTATGTCCATTGGCCTGATTGTGTTTCGTGTTGTACGATACAAGATCATACAGACTAAATCCATCGTGGCTGGCAACGAAATTGACGCTCTCAAAAGGTCTTCCGTTGAATGGCGGTTGCTGCGGGAAAAGATCATCGCTGCCATATATACGTGTTATGGCTTTTGCTACCATGTCGGGATCACTCTTGATAAACTTTCGCATGTCGTCCCTGTAAGCACCGTTCCATTGTCCCCAGCTAGCACCCGGAAATCGCTTTCCCAACTGATATTCTTTGGTATCCCATGGCTCAGCAATGAGGTGTACACCGGCAAGAACGGGATCCAATGAAATTTCTTCAAGAATAGGCGGATTCACAAGGTTAACGGAACCGTCGTCGTTGCGGGTAAATATGCTTGCAAGGTCGAAGCGGTAACCGTCAACGTGCATTTCCTGCACCCAATATCTAAGGCTGTCAAGTACCAGCTTGCGTACCATCTTGTAAGAAGTACGCATAACGTTACCTGTACCTGCATGGTCGATATATTGTTGCAGATGGGGAGTAAGTAAATAGTATGATGAATTGTCGATTCCTTTGTATGAGTAATTTGGTCCGTCTTCCCCTCCTTCTACGGTGTGGTTATAAATAACGTCAAGTATAACTTCGATTCCGGCCTTATGTAGTGCCTGCACCATTTCCTTGAATTCTTTAACTATATCCCATGGGTCATCATTTGAACCATACCGTTGGTGTGGAGCAAAAAAATTCAGTGTCATGTACCCCCAGTAATTATTTTCCTGCGGGTCGAATTGGTGAACGGGGATCAATTCAAGTGCGGTTACACCAAGATCTACGAGGTAAGGAATTTTTTCGATGATGCCCCTGAATGTGCCCGGATGTGCAACACCTGAGCTGCTATGCCGGGTAAAACCTCTTACATGCATTTCATAAATGATAAGATCATGGTAGTGGCGAATTCCCTTGTCATTTTCAAATCCGGGCGGATCGGAATCGTTGCGTACCAGCACCGCGAGCGCAGCCTTGCCCGTGTTGTCTCCCGGGCTGATGGCCGCTTCCCGGGAAAAGGTGCCTGGAAAGTAAATCGCCCTGGCCCAGGGATCCAGCAATAATTTTGTCGGGTCAAATGCGTTGCCGGGATCGTCAGGACCATTTACACAATACGCGTAACAATTTGCGTGTTGTATGTCGTCCTCATGTATAAAACAATGCCAGGTAGCAGATGTCTTGTTATGCAGGGGATCGAAATCAAACCGGAATACGACATTAGCCGGATTGGCAATGTCGTAGAAACGGATACTTAATGCAGTTGCTGCTTTTGAGTACAACGCAAAGTTGAAGCCGCGCATATCCGGTTTCCACGTGCAGCCTAATGGGAAGGGCAACCCGTTCTCAGGTATCCAGTGGTTCATGAAATTAATTTTAGTCGTATCCGCCGAACATTAACAGGGTCGCATCAGTATCCAATGCATTAATAAGGGCATGTAGTTGTCCCGCTTTAAGTAATGAGAAAGAGCCCGGCAACAGTGTGCGTATTTCAAAGGCCCGCTGCCTGTCGGGAAATTCATACCAGTCACCCATAACCATCAGGGCTTTTCCATTCAGCAGGAAGAATATTTCCTGGTTGTCGCGGTGACGGTGAATTCCAATCGCGCATTCGGCTTTCAAAATATGCAGGTCCACGTAGTCGACGGCGAGGAACTGTTCTTCCTTCACCGTTTGCACGTCACCTTTGCGGTCATTGGCGTCGAACATCCACGGCAACAGCGGCCTCGAAAGTTCAGATGTGACAGTGAACGGCTTGTAATTGGATAAAAGGTTTCGATAGTGCAAGAATCCCACCCCGCCATGCGGACTGCCACTTACACCAGCCTGCATGTAATTGTTCCAGCCACGCAGGATCATGCTAAATGAATATTTGTAATTATTACCCTGGTTTGAATCCCAGAATGTTTGAGTGTGGTCAGTCCAGGCGACTTCTACCTTCAATGGATGTAGTGGATGCATGGAATTTTCAGGCGCTATTTCATACATATTCTTATCGTCAAGTCCTTCGCGCTTAAACTGATCCTGTGTTCCCTGGATGATATCCGGACGGACGATCAGCAGTTCTTTGCGCATAGAATCTTTTCCTTTCTCACTTAAAAGATCAAAAAGGTTACCGCTATTGTATCCCCATATTTCTACTTCATAACGGTGCGTTTGTTCATTGTAAGGCACTTTAATCAGGTTACCTGCAGTTTTGCCCTGAACGGACAGAAATAAGAATATATGGTCGCTCAATTTGCCTGCTGCGGCTTTATTCAGCGCAGAATCTGTATCTCCCCGATAACATAATTTCAGGAACGGACCGCTCCAGTTATTTACGCTCGCCCAGCCCCGCACCAACGACATGTCGCCGAGTAAGAAGTTTTTGATGTTTTGTTTTTGAAAATCTGTTTTATTATCCTGCAATTCAGGGTTCAGTACCGATTGCTGCGGCGGTGCCGGTCCGTAAAGTTCAAGATGATTGAATGGAAACAAAAACTGCAGAGAATCACTTTCGTAGAAGGAAAGCTGCTCTGCCATTACAGATGCCTCTTCCATAACCTTCATGAGTCGTGCAACGGGATTGTTAACGTTGTAATTGATGGGGGCGATTACTTCAGAGATAGTATCTGTGGTTACGAGTGTTGCCATAAAATAGTTTTAGGAGCTGTGATAACCAAATGCAACGAAGGTGAGGTCTGTGTCGGGGGATTCATTTTGAATTCCGTGAATACCACCGCTTTTGGTGAATATGACTTTACCGGGACTGACTTTTAATCGCCTTACAGGCTTCTCACCAAGACAAAATATTTCGCGGCCAACAATCTCTTCATTTGCCAGTAAGGGATCATCATTTTCCCCCATATAGGCTATGCCTTCTCCTGAGGTTATATAATATAATTCTTCGGAACCTATATGCTGGTGGATACCTTCAAAGCTGTTTGGTTTTACGGTGACGTGGTGAAAGTAAACGATTCGTCCTCCCAATTCGCGCTGCAGAATCCAACGCATCTCCACGATGTTTGCCTCAGAAGGATTAGCAGGAGTTGGCCGGAAAAATGGATTTATCGATTCCATCATGGCGTTTTCATATCGCACAGGCTGAACGTCTTTGGTATCCAGAAACCATCCTCTTTGAAAATTGAACAGGTAGTTATGCACGTTAACCGTATTCTCCGGCGAGTTCGGTGCAGGATTGTTAGACACCTGGTAAGAGCGCAGATAATCGTTGTCAATTGCAGGATTGTTGATCGTATAACCAAACGGATGGTCTACATCTGCCTCCACGAAAAAGACTTCAATCTCCCGCAACGCCTTCAAATTCTTAAGCGCATTATTAAGGTTGGGTAACTCAATAATGCTTCCATTCTTGCCCATCTGGCTTAAAACTTTGTAATGGTGAGAGGCTCCTGTTACCGGTTCAAGATTATCCCATATTTCACATTGAAACGCACGAACCCAGTTGCAGAAATCCAGCGACAACATGTTATCGATAGTTGATCCATCCGGCAATCGCACACGCAGAAAGCCTTTAACGGTCGACTGGAGGAATCGCCCGGACTCTCTCGCTACCTCACCAAGACGTGTTGCGAGGTATTCGATGCGAAGCACATTGGCCAGGAACTGACCGTCCTGGAATACCTGTGCCTTGATGATTGTAATGTCGTGCTTGGTGCGAACCTCCGATACGTTGTAATGGTATCGTTTGCTAACTGTTGCATTCAGATAAGCGGCGTGATAAATACGATCAGGGTAGAATACAACCCTGAATATCTGGTTATCGGGCCGGTCTTCTATCACCGAAAATTGCTGGTCCATCTGGAGTGTTTAAAGTACTTTCAAAATTTCATCGGCAACACGAAAGGCGTTTGCTTCTATTGTGTGCGTTGGATTGCCACTGCCGGAAGTTGGCATAAAACATCCGTCGGAAACATACAGGTTATCGAAGTTCCACGCACGGCAGTTCGGATCTAGTACTGAATCGTTCGGGTCTGTACCAAACCTCGCTCCTCCCAATACATGATTTGCAATACGTACCAGTCCATTCACTGCGCCATAGCTTGATCCGAATCCAATGTTGGTCATACCGCCAAGTTGCAGGATTCTGCCACATTGGGCGGCTACTGTATCCATCAGGTGCAGGTCGTGAGCATGCCAGCCTTTATTGATGTAGGCAACCGGGCGGTTCCATTTATCGCGGATTGTTTTATGGAGGTCGATTCTGTTATTGAATTGAGGCACCTGGTTAGCCATGTAGGATACAGAAATTGTTCTTCCGAAATTATCATCCAGGTATTTGCTGAGTCCGTCACCTTTTATATCGAGCCTGTTACTGAGGCCATGCCACAATGTATCGAGGTCCATCGCGCCCATCGTTCGAAAAAGTGATATCGGCAACGCAGCATCAGACGTGTTGTTGTATATCGTTGCGCCTGCCCACAACCCACTCTCATTGAGATAGTCGTCGTGATTGCAGACGTCGGTCGCATAATCAGAATCCAGCGCTATCGATTTATCTACTCTTTGTCCGTTAGGAATGTGCCCGCTGCCTCCACCAAAAGCATGCGTCAGAAAATATTTTCCAAGCAGATTATTCTGATTGATGCGTGAGTTGAAGTCGTTGCCTTCCGTCGCGGATAGCTGCAGCAACCTTACTGATTCAATGGCCGAGCAGGCAACTACAACTACTTTTCCTTTCACGATCCTGGCACCGCCGGCAGGATCGCGGAAAAATACCTTCGTAACCTTGCCGTTCTCGGAAGAAATATGGGTGACAGTAGCATTTGGCAGTAAAGTGAAATTGGGAAGATTTTCTATTGGCTTCAATAAAGCGACATAGGTGCTGCTCTTCATACCAAGGGGGTCACCGTAACGATTGACATAGCTGGTTTTTATACTCTCGCGGTTTAACGGCACTTTGCGACCGCTTGGCTGGTGATCTTCTGTAATAACTGCCAATGGAGTCCGGTAAGGTTTCACAGGCGAAGCGGCATTTTGTTCTTTACCATATTGAATCATGCCTTCAAGTGCAAACTGGCTGATGGGGTTAGGTGAAAGTGGTGCCTGGTAAAAGTTGTTGCCGTGAAATGGCTTCAGCTGATTTTGCGCCTCCCCATTCAAACCAATCAACTGTTCTGTTTTTTCGTAGTAGGGCCGCAGTGTTTCGTAGTCAAATGGCCAGTCTCGTGCTTCCCTTTTGACATCGCCATTTGGATCTTTAGCAAGATTCCTGTTTTCATTAAATGATTTCAACCTGAAATCCCTTTCTGTGAACCGTAACGACACTGCGCCATATAAATTTGTTCCACCACCAACAACCTGTGCCGTGTAGCCTTCAATTGTAACAGTGTCCTTTCCGTTTTTATCCGGGTAGATGTGCGGCTCGTCGTTCAGGTCAGGCTCAACATGGCTTGTATAAAACGGCGCACCAAAATTACTTGCCTGTTTTATCTTGATGATCTGCTCTGCTCCATCAGAAATCAGTTCATCACGTTTAAACGCACTGAGTGTAGAATCTGCGTTTTGTTGTGGTTTGAACAATGGTCCTTTTTCGAGCACGAGAACACTCTTGTTGCTCTTTGCGAGGGTGTATGCGATCGGGGCACCACCGGCACCACTTCCGATGATTACGACATCATATTCTTCGTTCATGAGACCTGGTTTAAGTGTGAAAGCTATTTATCCCCAGTAGTCAACATTTTCGCCGTGCGGTTTTTCAATTGCCAGGGGCCAGTTGAAATATGTGCCCGTGATTCTGCCCGTGTCGTCTTTGATTGCGTATTTGTCTTTCAGATAATTCCATCCTGCTCCGCCGATGTTACCTCCGTATCTCGGATGGCAGAATGCGCCTACAATGGCATGCCTTCTGATTAGCCTTAAAAAATGTGCAGGTTCCTGGTACTGTTGAGTGTCCCAGCCTGCTACATTGTTTGCCGCCATTTCATTGTACAGATCGTTGATCATCTGTTCCGACACCATCCAGGAATTCACAAAAGGATTGCGCATCCTAAGTACAGTATCGATGAGCTTCAGGCAGATTTTGTAGTCGATGAGGTGATGACGCTCAGCCTTAGCAAGAATATTAGTGATGTAGTTTACCTCGCCAACCGATTCGTCCAACCGGTAAATTGGCAATGCATCTTTTTCACCCCGCGGGAGGCCTTCGTAAAATCTGTTGATGAAATTTTGGGCTTCTTCTGATCGCAGGGGAACAATCTGGTTCACCAAACGGTGCATCAGGTTCATTTCCCATTCCTCGAAATCGTTGCTGTAATTATAAT
>JAFAGE010000114.1 GCA_023423015.1 Bacteroidota bacterium | reverse complement strand
GGCCAGGTGCGTACGTAGTTAGATACGGACGACCCTCTTCACTTTAACAGGCAGGGTGTCGAAGGGTACATAGAAAGTAGCTCCCGGAACATATGGGGCGGGTTTCTCGCGCAGAATTACGGCCGGCGTTTCGGGTTTAGCGGGTATGATGATGGTGAAGTCGAGGTTGGCTTCATTGTAGATAAATTCAGGAACATTGTAGAGCAATTCTTCCCCGGCGGTATATTCCTGCGTATCATCTACAGTCTTTCCGTCTATTCCGGTTCCAGGATCTTCTGTTTTCCTGACCGTCCCCTTTTTCTTCTTCACCACGGCTGTTGCATTCGTTTCTTTGCCAGTTGATTTCATCACCACCTTTTCCTCGACAACTACCATATTGGTGGAATGTTCGGCAGCTGGTAAAACAGTAGAAGCTTCCCTTGCTGAAACAACAGGCTCGTGTAGTACATCAACCTGCTTCTTGCTCCTGGTACCCAAAAAGGCTGCAGACAGGCACAAAAAAAATAGAACCAAAGGTTTTAATACAGGCCTGCGTTCGCTGCTCAGCCTGAGTAATCTTTTGATACGTTCAAGCAAAATTTTTTTATTGTTTCCCGTTGCTGCCATGGCTATCCGGTGTTCACTGAGACTTCCTCCGCCCAGGTAATATAAAGCCTGTGAATAGTGCCAGGCATCAAAGCCCATCGATAAAACGAAATCGTCGCAACTGTTTTCACGCTCCCTCTTTATTGTGCCCGCCAGCAAACGTATAAACGGATTGAAAAATAAGAGCACCTCGCAAACCATTACCAGCAGGTTCAACAGGTAATCCTTTCGTTTGATGTGGAACAATTCGTGCGCCAGTACGGCCTCGAGCTGCGCCATGCTCAGCTGGTTGAGAGCAGCAACAGGTAACAGGATCATGGGCCTGAATAAGCCGGTTGTAAGCGGACTGATAGTTTTATCAGAGATCCATAAAACAACTTTTCGGGTTAGCCTGATTTTCTCACGCAATGACTCGAGAAACGTTTGAAGTTGAGGTGGTGGCGATTCCATCGAATGACGCAACGATTTTTTCCCCTGCGTAAACCGAATGCCTACAGTGGCGCCATACAATAAAACGCAAACAATGTATGCGACCGACAAATAGGGAAGTGCATTTGTCAACAGCGATTGCGAAAAGCCTGCAGCGAGGTTTTCACTCAAATATTGTGAGAGGCTGTGAATCCGTTCACGGCCGAGTGCATTATTAAAATTGATAAGAAATGATGCGATGAACCAGAGCGTTCCTGCAAAGAGGGATAACAATGCCAGATTGTGCCTGGTTGCGGAACTGAACTTCTTTCCATTCAGAGTTACCAGGCTGTATAATCCCCACAACGCTCCCGTTTGCCAGAGACTATCGACGAGCGACCATCCCAACGCCTCCGCGAATGCCGATTGCAGGAGGTGAAGCATACGCTACTGATCTTTCATTTGTGTAAGCAATTTCTGAATTTCTTCCAGCTCGTCGGGCGAGGCTTTATGATTGCCGAGTGCTTGCAGAACAAGCTCGGTAGTAGAACCCCCGAACAAGGTATTGATCATTTTACCAAGCAGGTGTTTCTGCGTTTTTTCGCGGCTTACTGCAGCCTGGTAAATATGTGTTTTGATAGAATCATCTCTCTTCACCAATCCTTTTTCATTCATAATCTGCATCAGCTTGAGGGTGGTGGTATACCCCGCTTCTTTTGTCTTCAACAATTCTTCGTGAACCTCACGAACGCTGGCGAACCCTTTCACCCACAGAACCTGCAAAATCTCAAGTTCACTTTCCGTTGGTTTTATGTATTTCGTGGACGACATAACCTTGTTTTCTCAAACATACGATTTTGTTCGTAATTGACAAGATGGGGGAGTGTTTCAGAAAAGTGAAAAGAAAAAGCCGGGCGAACCCGGCTTTGTATTAAGAAAAAATTAGATGCTTATTATTTTGCTTTCTGAACCACTTCGATCTTCTTCGCGGGTTCTTTATCTGTCGCCAGATGCGGTCCATCGCCAAACAGGTTTGCCAGTGATGGCGCAATTACGAGCGACACAATCGACATAAGCTTAATGAGGATATTCATCGAAGGTCCGGAAGTATCTTTGAAGGGGTCGCCCACGGTATCGCCGGTTACTGCAGCTTTATGTGGATCGCTACCTTTTTTATAGACCTGGCCGTTGATTTCAACACCTTTTTCGAAACTCTTTTTCGCATTATCCCATGCACCGCCGGCATTGTTCTGGAACATACCCATCAACACACCGGAAACAGTAGCACCTGCCAGGAAACCTCCCAGCGCTTCGGGTCCGAACAGGAATCCGATTACTAACGGAGAAAGGATTGCGATCGCCCCGGGTAGCATCATTTTTTTGATAGATGCTTCGGTAGAAATGGCAACGCATTTATCGTATTCGGGTTTGCCTGTGCCTTCCATAATTCCGGGAATGCTTCGGAACTGGCGGCGCACTTCTTCAACCATACTCATGGCTGCCTGGCCAACCGCGCGAATTGCGAGAGATGAAAATATAAATGGAATCATACCGCCTATGAAAAGGCAGGCAAGTACATCGGCTTTGTAAATATCGATACCCTCCATGGTGAAACCATTGTGATTAATTACACCAACGTAAGCAGCAAACAACGCCAGCGCTGTAAGTGCAGCTGATGCAATTGCGAAACCTTTACCTGTTGCAGCAGTAGTGTTACCCACGGCATCAAGCACATCTGTTTTTTCACGCACGTCTTTGGGCAATTCACTCATTTCTGCGATACCACCGGCGTTATCGGCGATAGGTCCAAATGCATCAATTGCAAGTTGCATTGCTGTTGTTGCCATCATACCGGCAGCAGCAATAGCCACACCATACAATCCGGCACATTCATAAGAACCCCAGATACCGGCGGCTAATACGAGAATGGGCAGAAAAGTACTTTCCATACCTACTGCAAGTCCACCAATTACATTGGTTGCATGACCTGTACCCGACTGGCGCACGATGCTGCTCACGGGGCGTTTACCGATAGCCGTGAAATATTCGGTGATGATACTCATCAGAGTTCCCACAGCAAGACCAACAGCGATTGCACCCAGCACACCCCATTTGGTGAATTCCAGGTCGCGCAGAATCATCGTTTCAGGAAGAATATAATATACAAGACCCACACAGGCCAGCGCAGTAAGGATGATGGATCCCCAGTTGCCCATGTTAAGTGCTTTCTGAACATTAGCTGTATTAATTCCTGCAGCATCGCTGATACGAACGAAGAATGTACCAACAATTGAAAACAGGATACCAACACCGGCAATCAGCATTGGAAGTAAGATGGGAGCGAGGCCGCCAAATTCATCTACAGATTTTGTTTCCTGTCCCAATACCATTGTTGCCAGCACTGTTGCCACATAAGAACCGAAAAGGTCGGCACCCATACCTGCAACGTCGCCCACGTTATCGCCTACGTTATCAGCGATGGTGGCCGGATTTCTCGGGTCATCTTCAGGAATGCCTGCTTCAACTTTACCAACAAGGTCTGCACCTACGTCGGCAGCTTTTGTATAAATACCACCACCTACGCGGGCGAATAGCGCGATAGATTCAGCACCCAGCGAGAAACCGGTGAGTACTTCGATGGTGCGTACCATTTCAACTGAATCAACAGCTGAATCTGGTGCGAAAATCATTTTGAGGATAATAAAAAGTCCGCCCAGACCAAGCACAGCAAGACCCGCTACACCCAGGCCCATTACAGAACCCCCGGTAAAAGAAACGGCAAGTGCTTTCCTGAGACTGGTACGGGCAGCCTGGGCTGTACGCACATTTGCCTTGGTGGCAATACGCATACCGATGTACCCGGCGAGTGCGCTGAAAAATGCACCAACTATAAAAGCTATTGCGATACCCCAGTGAGAATTAGGATTGCGTGTGCCCATGAAAGCGAGCAATATGGCCGCAATTACTACGAAGTAGGTGAGGATTTTCCATTCTGCTTTCAGAAAAGCCATGGCTCCTTCAGCAATATAATTGCTGATTTCCCTCATCCGGTCTGTTCCCGCATCTTGTTTTGATACCCAGCTGAATTTCGTGAAAGTGTACAGCAAGCCAATGGCCCCCATGACAGGGACCAAATAGATCAGTTTGTCCATAAGCCGTATTTCGTATTCAAAATTTTGAGGGGGCAAAAATAGGGTAAAAGGTTGATGAGTTTACTTTTTCTTCTTAAACGGATCAAGCTCCTTCAACAGCCCTTTGCCCGACTCTTTAAGCCTGTCTACAGGCTTTGCGGCATTGAGTTTTGTGCTATCAGTAGTTGTTGTATCACGGCTGGAAAACAACTGTTCTTTGAGTTTATCGGTGGCTTGTTTTACTGCTTCGTTTTTCATCACTTCAGCTTCCTTCTTCAGCGACTGCAGCGTGTCGTTAACAGCCTTTTTCGAGCTGTCAATTTTAGCCTGTGCAAAATCTTTCGCCTGTTGTTTCAGGTCTTCCGCCAGGTTTGTAGCTGTTTCCTTCAGATTGAATCTGATGTCGGGATTTGAAATGGTTCCCAGCATCTTCACATTCAGGTTCACGGTTTCACCAACTTTCACCGGCACACCCTTGTTCGACACCTGGCTGATAAGGTTATCCACCAGCTGGTTTCCTTTGGTGCCCATCATCGAGCGTGGAATTTTTAAATGGATGGTATAGTCCATCGTCTGGTCAAATCCGTGCGATCCGCCAATCTCCATTTCGATATTGTTCACGCTCAGGGTAAATGGTTTCACGAACACTTTACCCGCATTGAATTCAAACTGCTCACGCACCTCGCGAAGCGAGAAGTTCTTCAATGCATCCACGTTAAGCCGCTCTGCCAGTTGCTCAAGTGGTTTGAACTTTTGCAGTAAGCCCTGGATCAGGAATATATTTCCTTCGCCTGTAAGGCTTGCTAAATCAGGAAACATATTCTCGTGCAATGCACCTGTCATGGTGAGTTTAGACGACATCTTACCACCCAAAAATTTACCAATAGGCATCAATTTCTGCACGGTAACAAATGTGTTGAACGTCTTCTGCACATCCAGATCCTTCACATCGTACTGCATGGCAATGGCAGGTTTCTTTTTATTCAAACGGGTAGAGTAGGAGCCATTCAACGCAATTGTTCCATCAAGCGCATTTCCTTTTACATTGCTAAGCTTGACAGCTTCATCTGCAAGATGCATGGTACCACTCACGTCTTTCATCACGAGGTTATCGTATTTCACTTCATCAACCTGCGCAGTGAGTGCAAGGTCAAGATTTGCAGGCACAATAAACGCCTGCGCAGCCGCAGTATCAGATGTTGTTGTATCAGTACCCATCCAGTCATTAACATTAAGCCTGTCGGCTTTTACATTTACTTCTCCCTGCAGCGGCTGATCTTTCAATGCATATGCAATCAGGTTGTTTACATAACCGTTGGCTGCGAAATTTGTTTTCAGATAAGAACCTGCTGCTTCGTTCAGCGTAACATTCTTCGGAGTAAAGGTCATCAGTAATTTATCAAGAGCCACACCATCGGGATAATCCTTCGCTACATAACGGAAACCATTTAACGCAATAGTTCCTGCTGCGGCAAATTTTTCGAATTGTTGTTTCTGAACTGCATCTACAAATCCTTTTACACTTACGTCGGCATTCAGTATTCCTTTAAGGTCGGTTCCTTGCTCCAGTTTCACCATGCGTGAAATTTTCGAAAGATCGAGGCGGCCCTTTGCTGCTGCATCTACCCACATATTGCTCACAGGAGTTTTCATCAACAGTCTGAAATCAAATGGTTCGTTCTCCATTTCGATATGCGCTGCAGGAATATTTACCACTGTGTGATCTGTGACGCCATCCGGATTATCAACCTTCATCGCAATGTTGATGTTTTTCATCGGCGCAGGCAGATCAGGATACTGGAAAAATGCATTCTGAACTTCAAGATTCACATTGTAGGCAGGTAGTTTATCACCAGCCATTGTTCCCTTCACAGCACCATTAAATATCGCTTTACCGCCGGTTTTTACTTTAGCAAAGTCTTTCTGATAGATTACCGGAATAAGAGAAAGAATGTTTTTGAAATCCGTTGATGGTGCATTGAAACGAATATCCATGTTGTAAGTGCTGTCGTTTACCAGCTGGAAAAATCCATCTGTGGCAATCTTCAACTCGTTCAATGCTATCTCATCAGTTTTGAAACTGTATTTTGAATTCTTATTGTCTACCTGGATGTCGGCATCGATACTGGTGCGGGTATTCACGAGGTAGGGGATTGAACCCATGGTGAAATTCACAGCATCAGCCCTCGTTTTGGTAGCGAGTGTAAACAGTTCGGATGTGAAATCGCCGCTACCCTCGTGCTGCAGTCCTGCTACTTCTGCACGCATACCGCCTGCAGAATCTACATAAGAAACGTAACCAGCATTGATAGAATAACTCTGCAATTCCATGCTGAAGGGTTTTTCTTCTGTTGTTTGTGTTGCAGCAGTATCAGGTTTAACGATATCCCAGTTTGCAGAACCATCTTTCGCTACGATTGCATGAACTCTCGGTTGGTTTACTGCAACCGAGTAGATCGTCATTTTATCGCCGTTGATTACGCTCATCAGGTTGAGCGCTGCATCAATTCTTTTGGCAGCAATCAGGGTGTCTTGTGCAAATTTTCCTACACCTGTCACCTGGATGTCATCAATGCCTACTGCGAGGCGGGGAAAACGGCGGATAAGAGAAATATCTATATCGCTGAAATCAACCTTCGCGTTGAGGGTTTTATTTATCTCCGTTTTAACGATGCTGATGATCTTCCCCTTGAAGATAAAGGGCAGTGTGAATAGGATAACAAGGATCACCAGTAAAGTTATTCCTGTGATTTTGAGGACCTTTTTCATAATTGGATCTTTATTTACAGACGAACTTGTTCGGGCTCATGGTTGTGTTCCCGTTCTTCCGCCAGTGCTTTCAACGAATGTATGCACACATTTAGTTCGTAGCCAACCAACAAAATCAATGAGTTAACGTAGGTAAGGAACATCAGGATCATGATGGTTCCGATAGACCCGTAAACTTTGTTGAACCCACCAAATTTGGCAACCCACCACGAAAACACGAAAGTGGACAATACGACCAGCATGGTTGCGAAAATCGCGCCGGGAGATGTTAATTTCCAGCGTTTGGTGATGGCCGGGGCATATTTGTACAGGTAACCAACCATGTAGAGGATCAGCAGCACAATGATGATCCAGCGTACCGAATGGATGAGCTGCCGGAGAAAGGGATTGGTGATCTCCATGGTTGCCATCAGCCAGCGAAACATTTCGCCCTGGGTTACCAGTAAGCTGACTGTGGAAATGATGATGAGGATGAGCACGGTGGTTAGCTTAACTGCCGTCCACCTTTCTTTAAAAAAACCGCGTTCGCGGCACTGGTAGAGCGAGCTGTTGAACGATCGCATCAGGGCCATCACCGCATTTGATGAATAGAATACTGCAAGCAGGAAACCGAACGACAATAAACCCGATCGCGGTGTATTCAGAAAGTCGTTCAGAAACGTTGCCACCACACCATAAGTTTCTTCATTCGGTGTGATCATTTTGGTTAAATCAAGCAATTCAATGGTGATCTCTGTAGAAATAGGAAGGTAGGGGATGAGTGTACAAAGGAATATGGTGAACGCCGGAATGGCCATCAGAAAATTATAGGTGATGGCCGCAGCGCGATCATTAATTCCAACTTTATTTATCTGCTTTACGAAAAAGATGACCACATCATACAGGGGAACTCCATCGAAGCCGGGCAAAATAATTTTTTTGCTTTGCGCGGCTACGAAGCGTGCGATACGAGTATTCACTATGAATGTTTCCAGCTTAGTCATTCCCTACTTCTTCATTGGCTTTTTTTTGTTTCAGCAATTGTTGAGCATTCAGCGCCTGCTGGTATTCACGTGCATATTTGAGGTGTTCCCGGTAGTTGGAGGTGAATACATGACCCTGTGTAAAATCTTTCTTTGCCACAAAAAACAAATAGTCAGTTTTGGGTGCACTCAGAACATGGTCGAGTGTTTTGAGCGAAGGTGTGCAGATAGGTCCCGGTGGTAATCCCCTGTTGCGGTATGTATTATAGGGTGATTCAACCGCCAGGTGCTTTTCATAAATCCTTTTCAATGCAAAGTTACGCAGCGCAAATTTTACTGTCGGGTCTGCACCTAATTGAATGTTCTTGGCAAGCCGGTTGAGGTATACACTTGCCATCAAACCCTTTTCTTCGTCGTAGGTAGTTTCTTCTTCAACGATGGAAGCAAGTATATATGCGGTAGTAGGATTCAAACCCAAAGAATCTGCCTTTCGTTTGCGCTCTTCGTTCCACACTTTGTTGTACTCTGCATACAGCTTTTTAAATATTCCTTCTGGTGTGGTGGTCCACAGGTATGTATATGTATTCGGAAATATGGCTGTCATCACCGTATTGGTGTCGAGGTTGTATGTTTTTAAGCTGTCGTTGTTGTTAAGAAAAGCAATGAATGTGGTAGAATCTGCTTCGAACTTACGGCCCACAAGCGACGCGAGGTTTTCCTTTGTGCGCAGCTTGGTGATTACGAGATTTACGGGATCCTGCCGGCTGTTGCGCAGCATACGGCCGATTTCAAAAAGGCTCATTCCTTTGCTGATCTTATAGCGACCAGGCTTCAGCGTTCGCCAGACATGCATCTGGTCGGCAAGGAGCTTGAATGATTTTGGGTTGCGAACGAGGTTTTCGTCGCGAATGGTTTTCATTACATGCTCAGTCGACGACTTCCCGGTATATACGTAGAGATATTTTGCTTTTTCGTCGAAAGGGGTGTTGCCAAGAAAAAACCGGGCAACTATTGCCAGCACAATCGCAGCGATAATAACGAGGCCAATGAGAAACTTTTTTAACATAGGCTATTGATTGCCATGTAAAATAAATAAAAAACCCTGCGTAATCGGCAGGGTAATCTTTTACTATGTAAACGCAAAAGGATTTAAGGTTGTTGCGCCGGAGCAGCAGGTTGTTGCTCCTGGGGTTGCGGGAAAGCAGGTGCCGGAGCCGGAGCAGTAGTATTTGTATTCGGCCTCAGGTTTCTTTCCCTGGTTCCACCTTCAGTTCCGCCGATAAATACTGGCGACACGATAGTGAGCACCGCAATGAGCACGGCCATTACCCAGGTACCTTTTTCAAGTACATCAGTTGTTTGTTTAACACCCATGAATTGAGTACTGAAACCGGCAATGTTTCCAGCCAGTCCACCACCTTTCGGGTTTTGAACCAGGATGAAAAACGCTATGATAACAGAAGCCAGAACGATCAGCACAAGGAAAAATATCGCCATGTCACACTTGCTTTAAAAAGTCAATTTTGGACGCAAAATAAGCGCTTTTAGAGGGATTAAGCAAACTTAATTTGTTATAGGTTTCAATAGCCTTCTCCTTATTGCCCTGCTTTGCCCACACTTCGGCCATTGCTTCGGTCACTACTTCTTTCTCTTCAATAGAGTGCGCTGCATTCTTAATCACCTTTTCCTGGCGAACCTGGTCGTCGGCAGATGGTGCCCCCTCAGATTCCGCAGCCGGCAGTTTTTTCATGCTGCGCAGCCATTCGGTGAAGCTTTTCAGCTGTTGCCCCAGTTTGTCGCGGGTAAGTTCCGCTTGCTGTAGCCGGATTCCCTGCGAAGCGAAATAATCGATGGTATGATACGATTGAAACTCGATGATGGGCTCGTTCTCTTTTGGGGCCGCGGCTGCTAGTACAGGTGCCGGTGCCACCTGTTCCTTTGGCTCCTTGTTTTCAGGTTTGGTCTCTGCTACAGGATCTGCCTGCACTTCGTTAAAGTCGCGGCGAAGTTGCCATTCGAACCATAAAGGATTGTTGAAATATAAACCGGCCGTGATTACATCATCATGCACAGCAGAAGGGTAGGCGTCGTATTCTTTTTTTGCAAGAAGAAATCGTGCAGCAGACACATACGGATACTTGCCAATAAAAGATTCGAGCTCGCTGACCGTGACTTCCGAAAAGTCGCCCTTGTTAAAAAACTGCTGCGTTATCACACTGATCTCGTTATTCATGACGCCGTTTACCAGTTAGAAAATACCCTGTTGAAAATCTCGTCGGTCAGGTTACGCAATATTTCATCGAATTGTTGCGCCTCCGCCTGTTGTATGGTTAGCGATGCATTGAAATCGAAGTTACGGCTTACGTCTGCTTCAAAGTTTGCTTTTTCATCGAGCCTGTTGATGAATTTCACGTGTACGGTTACCTGCAAACGGTTCACAGCCGCCTCCTGGTCCGACACACCTGCAGTAGTTACGTTGTAACCCCGGATCTCTGCTGAGATATCATAATGCGCATCTTCTCCGGATACGAGTGTCAGCCTTGTCTGGTTATTTATTTTCTGCCTTAACCGGTCTGTAAGTTGCGGACTTAACTGAGGATTTACGTAAGAAGCGCGGTTTTCAATGAAGTTCACCCGAACCGTTTTTACTTCCGGGGGAATACTTACGTCTTTGAAAGAATAACAACCCGCAGATAATACGAGCACGCTGCAAAGTAAGGCGATCCATTTATTCATTCCTGTTATTCTTTAATATCGTACTCTTTTAATTTTCTGTAAAGGGTGCGTTCGCTGATGCCGAGATCTGATGATGCATCTTTTCGTTTACCACGATGTTTACGAAGTGCTTTTTCGATCAGCTCTTTTTCTTTATCCATAATGTTCAGCGACTCTTCCACTTCTTCATGATGATGTATTTCATCGTTGTGATGAAGCAGCACCGGCTGCGCTGCCTGTGGTTGCACCACTGCAGGCTGGCCATAATCCTGGTGCAGATCTTTCATGTCGTTCATAAATCCTGTATGTTGCGATGCAAGAGCAGGATTCTGAAGTATGTCAAAAAACATTTTCTTCAATTCATTTACATCCTTCTTCATGTCGAAGAAAAGTTTGTAAAGAATTTCGCGCTCGTTGGCGAAATCGCCGCCACCACCGCCACCGGTATTTGCAAGAACCGGCAACCTGCTTTCACGTACCGGCAAAAATCTCCTGAGTTCCTCAGCCGATACAAAACGATCGGTTGCGAGTACCGAAACCTGCTCGGCAATATTCTTCAATTCACGCACATTGCCGGGCCAGGGATAGTTTATTAACATAGATTTCGCTTCATCATCAAGCTGCACGGGAGCTGTTTTGTAACGCTCTGCGAAATCAGCGGAAAACTTTCTGAACAGGAGAATAATATCTTCCTTTCTGTCGCGAAGTGCAGGCACGCGAATCGGCACCGTGCTCAACCGATAATAAAGGTCTTCGCGAAACTTTCCGTGTTCATGAAGTTCAAGCAGATCTTTGTTTGAAGCAGCGATAACACGCACGTCTGTTTTTTGCACTTTAGACGAACCTACGCGGATAAATTCACCGGTTTCGAGAACGCGCAACAGGCGAGCCTGTGTTCCCAGTGGCATCTCTCCGATTTCATCGAGAAATATGGTGCCGCCGTTTACTGTTTCAAAATATCCTTTGCGGCTATCTACTGCGCCCGTGAAGGAGCCTTTTTCGTGGCCGAATAATTCCGAATCGATTGTTCCTTCGGGTATCGCACCGCAATTCACAGCAATAAACGGATTGTGTTTGCGCGCCGATAATGAATGTATGATATTAGAAAATACTTCCTTACCCACGCCGCTCTCTCCGAATATCAACACAGTAAGATCCGTATTTGAAACCTGTGTTGCAACCTGCAACGCATAGTTCAGTGCTGGTGAATTACCAATTATTCCAAACCTGTTCTTTATAACTTGTATATCCATTCTTCTGAAGTTTAGCTTATGCGCCCGCCAAGCAGTGTTCCTCCCGTGGAAGAAATCACCTTCACCTTCACATAGTCTCCCTTTTCTGCAATACCATCTTTAGGAAACACCACCACTTTATTCTCGCTGCTTCTTCCCATCCAGTCGTTCACACTCTTTTTCGAATCGCCTTCAATCAATATTTCTACTTCCTGGCCTACATCGCCTTCATTGCTTTCTTTCGACAACCTGTTCTGCAATGCTACAATTTCATTCAGTCTTCTTTTCTTAATTGGTTCGGGAACGTCGTCTTCGTATCGGCGTGCTGCAAGTGTACCGGGACGTTCACTATAAAAATACATGTAGCTGAAATCGTATTTGCAGTATTCCATAAGCTCCATGGTGAGCTGGTGGTCTTCCTCTGTTTCAGTACAAAAGCCTGCAATGATATCGGAGCTGATTCCGCATCCCGGGATGATCTCGCGGATGCGATTAACTTTCGCCATATACCATTCACGCGTATAGCTGCGGTTCATAAGCTGCAGCATCCTGTTCGATCCGCTTTGTACCGGAAGGTGTATATAGTTACAAATATTTTTGTACGCTGCTATGGTGTACAAAACTTCGTCTGTAATGTCTTTCGGGTGCGAAGTGGAAAAACGTACACGAAGTGACGGATCTATCAATGCCACCTGGGCCAGTAGTTTTGCAAAAGTGACCGGTTCGCCCCAGCCGTTATTTTCTGCATTGTCTGGAGTCCAGTAATAGCTGTCCACATTTTGACCAAGCAAGGTGATTTCCTTATATCCTTTATTAAAAAGTTCCCTGCATTCGCGAAGTATTGATTGCGGATCACGGCTTCTTTCGCGTCCCCTGGTAAAAGGCACCACGCAGAAGGAGCACATGTTGTTACATCCGCGCATGATGCTCACGAAAGAGGTAACGCCATTTGAGTCCAGCTTAACAGGAGAAATATCAGCATAAGTTTCTTCGCGGCTCAGTAATACGTTCACCGCCTTAGTTCCGTCTTCAGCATCGCTGATAAGTGTAGGCAAGGTTCGGTATGCATCCGGGCCCACAACCATGTCAACCAGTCGCTCTTCTTCAAGCAGTTTAGATTTCAGCCGTTCAGCCATGCAGCCGAGCACGCCAATCAGCGCGCCGGGTTTATTTGTTTTTATTGAGCGAAAGTCGTGCAACCGTTTACGAACGGTTTGTTCGGCCTTTTCGCGAATGGAGCAGGTGTTGATGAGGATGAGGTCAGCTTCCTGGAAGTTTCGGGTTGCGCCGAAACCGTTGTCGTTGAGGATCGATGCAACGATCTCGCTGTCGGCAAAGTTCATGGCGCAGCCGTAGCTTTCTATGTAAAATTTTTTCCGGTAAGGGGTATTCTCCACCGCAGCGGGAGCGAAGGCTTCGCCCTGCCGGGTTTCGTTGTGCACTTTATGGTCTGTCAGGTTCAACATTCACACGAATTGAGCGTGCAAAGCTACGGAATGTGACGGACAAAGTGGCAGGGGGCATAGGGCATAGGGCATAAGGCAAAGGCCAAAGGTCAGCGTTTCGTTCTTCGGTCCCTGGTTGTCACCATATCCTTCGCTAATCCTTCGCTTTGGGTTCGATTTGATTTCGGTCTGAATTCGGTTTACAGCGGAAGGATAGCGAAGTGTATTCGGAAGAGGGCAGGTGGCAGAAGGCAGGTGGCAGACGGCAGAAGGCAGAGGAAGGGCGGAGGGTGAGG
>JAFAGE010000112.1 GCA_023423015.1 Bacteroidota bacterium | reverse complement strand
TGCCAAATGTTCCTGTAACCTTATATTGGTCGAAATACTTCCTGAGAGAATCGTCTTCTTTAGTATTGTTTACCGAACACGCAGCAAATACAAAGCTTAAAAATGCTGCTGCAACTATTTTGTGCATCGACTCAAATTTGCGCAAAGGTAATGTCAAATACGCACGATAACGGTGAAGTTTACATTCCTTCCATCAGATGGCCAGATGCCGGGTCCCGGGTAAAACAACGGACGCTTTGTGAAATATTTTTTTCCGGTTACGTTATTAAACACCAGCCTTGTTTCGAGCATGCGGCCAATCTTTACGGACGCAGAAATATCAAGCAAGCCGTATGAAGGCACCAGACCTACTGCACCCGTGGCAGGCGGTGTTACTGTATTTAGTGCATCACTGAATGATTCGCCGGTATAACTATAGAGGAACGAGAGCCCGGCTTTTTTGTATTTGATATTTAATCCGTTTCGTGAAATGATATCAGGTGCCGATTCCACTTTGTTTCCATCTATGTTGATGTTGTCGTTTCCTGATTTCACCACCGCATTCTTATAACGGGCGTCAAGAAAAGCGGTAGACGTGAACACATTCATCGAAACGTCGTTATTGATCAGCCAGTCTGCCTGCACAAACAATTCCGCACCAATAGAAAGTGAGTTGCCAATGTTTGTCCGGTACGTGTAGAACTCGCCATCGTCGTTGGTCTGCGACAATGTTCCGAAGCGGTTCTTGTACTGCATTACAAAAGTGGAGATATCTATTTTCAGGAAAGCGAATTGCGTGCGCACACCTGTTTCAATATTGTATCCTTTTCCATCCTTTATGGCGGGATCCACTTTTTCGAATACAGAAGATGGAACTACATCCTTAAATATCATTGGCCGGTAAGCCTGCGACCAACCGCCATAGAATTCCAACCCCGGGAATGCTTTGTATGTGAAACCTGCGCCAAAGAGAGGAAAATGGTGTTTGATCGATAAAGGAATTTCGTTTTCCGGATAGTAGACGATTGTTCCGCTCATATCGGTCTTTCCCGTTTCAATACGCACACCCGCATTGATTGATAAATTATTTCCAATGTTCAGCATATTTTCCGCATACACTGCCAGGTTATTGGTCTTGAAATGTAAGTCCCTGCCCCATACAGGATCCACACGAGAAAGGTCATAATCATTGCTCGTAGTTCCTCTACCCATCTGGGTGCGATGCAAATTGTTGTTCATCAGCTGTACGCCTGCTGCAAGCGAACCGCTCAGAGAGCTTTTTGAATAATTCTGTAAAAACCTCAGTTCATTGGTGTAGCTATGAAAACGATCAATGTCAACCTGCCGGTTGGAATATTCTCCGGTAATTGGGTTGATAGAATCAGGAACTGTTGCCTGCCTGTCGAATAGTACACTGTTTCTCACACCAAGCACAGCAGAGCTGGTAAATTCGAGCCGTGAATTTCGGGAGATATCCCAGTTGACATTCACAGAAGGAATGTGCATGTCGGGACTAAAATAATTTCGTTCCCTGGTTGCCTGCTTTGGATCTGCCTGGAACATGCTGTCGTTAAGCGGTCCTGGTATCCGGTACCGGTATTTTGAACGCGACCATTCTGCGCGAACAGAAAAATTGGGCGCAAAATCATATTTCAACATCACTGATTGAGCCTCGCTGTCGGTATGTTCTATCTCGCGATAGCCATCTCTTCTTTTGCGATGATAGTAAGCGTAATATTGAAGTTTGCCCGTTTTGCCACCGATAGCATTATATGTGCTGAGCAGGTTGTAAGAGCCAACGGTGTTTATGCTTTCAAAGCTGATTGGTTTTGTTGTGTCGCCCTGTTTCTGAACATAGTTCACCATTCCGCCAAACTGTGCGCCGTATTGAAGTGATCCAGTTCCCCTGACGATTTCGATCCGTGAAATACTTTCAAGTGGCATGCTGTAGTGACTTGCCGGGTAACCATACATGTCAGAATTAGTGATTATCCCGTCTTTACGCAGGTTGTAATCCCATCCGCGGTGCGGATCAAGTCCACGCGAAGCAATGTTGATCTGATTGCCTGCCCCATCCATGTCATAAACAAAAATGCCAGGCACTTTTGCAAAAGTTTGCCTGGCAGTTTTATTCGTAACATCGATATCCATTGCCTCAATGTTCAGCACCTCAGTTTTTTTGCCGGCAAAAATGTAAGTCCCCTTTACATCGGGTAATCTGCCGATCGTTGACTGCCGCAAATACGATGTGATAGTAACACTGTCGAGATTTTTTCGAGGGATCGTATCAGGTTGCTGGCCGAAAACGTGGAATACACATAGTAAACAAAAAACTGAGGTACTGAATTTTTTCATCATCTTTCATCCAATATTTATTCTGCGCCATCTGTCTGGGCCCTTATGATAGCATAACTACCAACTTTCTTCCCGCTTTCCAGGCCCGCATCACAATCTGACCGGTAGTGAATAGCTCCGTAAAGACGCGACAATGAAGCTTCGAGTGCAAGTTCGTTGAATTTTTCTCCACGGTCAGGCAACAGGTGTGTAAGTATTGCTGCCGCTGCACCACTGAAAGTAGAGTGCCCTGATGTATAGGCAGGGAAATTAGGCACACCTGTAAGTGTTTTGATTGTTGGATCCGACTGGCAGGGACGAGGATTGAAATAGAAATATTTTGCATCCCAGCACACTATGGCTGCATC
>JAFAGE010000401.1 GCA_023423015.1 Bacteroidota bacterium | reverse complement strand
CCGCCTCCCCTTGCACAAGCGGAATTTCCTTACTGTCCCTGATTCCTTTCACGCCTCCGGTGATGTCTACAACATCCTGGAAGCCGCGGGCTTTTAAGATCGAGTTGAATATCATCGAGCGGTAGCCTCCGGCGCAGTGCACATAGTAGGTTTTGTCTTTATCGAGTAGAGAAAGATTGTCGTTGATGTAATCCAGCGGAATATTGATTGCTCCGGGTACGTGTTCTCCTGCGTATTCAGATGGTTTGCGAACGTCTACAATGGTGCCTTTACCCTTCTGCAATTTGTTTGCAAGATCTTTAGGTGTAATGGTGGCAACGGTATCAACTTCTTTTCCTGAATTTTTCCAGCTTGCAAAGCCACCTTTAAGATATCCGATGGTGTAATCGTATCCAACGCGCGCGAGCCTGGTAATCACCTCTTCCTCGCGGCCTTCTTCGGCAACGATCAGAATTTTCTGCCTGATGTCTGGCAGCAATGCTCCCACCCAGGGAGCAAAGCTTCCATCAATCCCGATGTTAATGGAGTTCGGAATAAAACCCGCAGCAAATTTGTCAGCAGGGCGGGTATCAAGCACAACAGCATCCGTTTCGTTGGCGGCTGATTCAAATTCTTCGGGCGACATGGCATGCCTTCCACGATCTAATACCTCACCAATACTTTCATACCCTTCCTTATTCATCATCACATTAAACGGGAAATATGCAGGAGGTGCGGTTAACCCTTCTGTAACCTGTTTTATAAATTCTTCTTTCGACAGGCCGGCCTGCAATGCATAGTTGGTCTTTTTCTGATTACCGAGAGTGTCAGTAGTTTCTTTGCTCATATTTTTCCCGCATGCGCTTCCGGCACCATGAGCGGGATAAACAATGATGTTATCAGACAACGGCATTATTTTATTTCGAAGTGATTCGAACAATAATCCCGCTAATTCTTCCTGTGTCATGTGGGCGGCTTTCTGTGCCAGGTCGGGCCGGCCAACGTCGTTGATGAATAATGTATCACCGGAAAATAGTGCCACTTCTTTTCCATTTTTGTCCTTTAGCAGGTAACAGGCACTTTCGAGGGTGTGTCCGGGTGTATGAAGCACTTTGAAGGTGACTTCGCCTACTTTAAACTCTTCGCCGTCTTTTGCAATGATTGCTTCAAAAGAAGGATCTGCTCCCGGGCCGTATACGATATGCGCTCCCGACTTCTTTGAAAGGTCGAGGTGACCCGATACAAAGTCGGCGTGAAAATGCGTTTCAAAAACATACTTAATCGCCGCATTATTTTTTTCAGCCCTTCGCAGGTATGGTTCCACTTCGCGCAGCGGGTCAATCACTACTGCTTCTCCATCGCTCTCGATGTAATACGCGCCTTGTGCAAGGCATCCGGTATAAATCTGTTCGATGATCATATCAGGCAAGTTTATACGCAAATATCGAATATTCCCCGCACCGGGATTGTGACCTGGGTCACGGGAAAGGCAAAAGGCAAAGGGCGGAGGATGGTGGGCGGAGGGCGAATTCATCATGTGTCATCTACCAAATAGACAGTAATTTCGGCCAAACATTTGTATCCATGACTTTCTACCAGATCGCCGGTGATGTTCCAGGAACTTCAATATTTATCAATCCTTCGCATGTAGTGAGAATCGTGCCCAATGGAAGCAACAGCAGAATTCACCTGAGCGACAAAACGGTGTATGATGTTGCACAGGCTGCAAGTGTAGTACAGGCGAAAATACTCGCATGTATGCAGTAAAGGGAAAAGTCAATGGTGAAAGGTTAAAAATTGGCGTTTGCCATTTGCCGTCTCAGCCTAACCGCCCTCCGTCCTGCAGCCTCTGCCTTTAATCCGTTCTCCGCTCCGGTTCTTCGTTCATTAGCTGGTGGGTTGCACCTGTAGCGTGAACGATTCCACGGCAGAAATCAGGGGTTGCATATGCTCGCGCTTTACTTCATCGAAATCCGTTAGCATTTCTGCCCGTTTTTCTTTGTTATCTGTAAGAACCGCACCCATACGAAGCATAAAGTTATCTTTCAGACTTAAACTACTTTTTATCATTCTGCCTGGCAGATAGAATGTGTCTACGTCTATAGTTTTATCGCCAGGTAAATTTTCGCTAATGATAGCGGCAATTGCTGACGAATCATCAAGGCGCGTTCCACCTACTATGAACAGGAACATTTTTTTGTTCCTGAATTGAATTTCGTTTTGTTTCAGCCATTTGCTGATTGCTAATTTTCCCATGTAAACAGGTGAGCCGACAATGTAAAAATCTGCTGGTGGTATTCGGTCTGGAATCAGATCTGTGGAGCTAACCGCCAGGTTTAAATGTTTCCCAATCCATTCGGCGTATTGCCGGGTTGCACCATATCTGCTTGTATAAATGACTGTACCTGTCATAAGGGAGTGTTTTAACCAAGTTACCCCTACACAATGCCTGATTACAATGACCGGGATTTTTTTTAAATATGATTTACGTCAGCACAACCAGGTTCCCGCAGCTTTATCTTTGTAGCATGACCCAGACGGAGCTTCAAAATTTGTTTCCTTCGCTGGAAAAGGAACTCGTGGCCGAAATAGTGAGGGTTGGTGAAGTAAGGGAAATCAAAGCGGGTGAAGTGATCATTCGCAGTGGCCAGAATATCCGCTCAGCGATGCTGGTAACAAGTGGCCTCATTAAGGTTTACAGGCAGGACGACGACGGCAACGAATACTTCATGTATTACATCGACGCGGGCAAGGCCTGTGCCATTTCCCTGGTGTGCGCTCTCGGAGTGGAAACCAGTGGACTCACCGCACGAGCCGTTACCGATTCTTCCATGATAACCATCCCGGTAAACTATGTAAGTGAGTGGATGGGTAAATACAAAAGCTGGGCGCAATTTACCGTGCTATCGTACCGCGAGCGCTTCGAAGAACTTTTACAAGCTGTAGATCATATTGCATTCCGTAGTATGGACGAACGCCTCGTCTTCTACCTCAAACGTTACCTGGTGAATACCAAAAGCAATATCATCACTACATCTTTCACCGAAATTGCGCAGGAATTAAATTCTTCACGCGAGGTAATATCGCGTCTTATGAAGCAGTTGTCCGACAAACACATCGTACGTCTGCACCGCTCGTATGTAGAGATCCTGGACATCGATAAGGCGCTTTCGTAGATCATATCCTCCATTCCC
>JAFAGE010000346.1 GCA_023423015.1 Bacteroidota bacterium | reverse complement strand
CGCAGAATCTCGCAATGAATGAAGAATCGTACAAACAACAAACGATTGACGACCTGCTAAAGCTGAAAGAAGCGTTGGAAAAATATCATAGTGCGCATAATGCATATCCAGCCAGCAGCGGTGGGTTCGACGCTGTTGTAGCGGCATTCGGGGAATCAAAAGAAGAATGGATACCTGGCCTCGCACCCGCGTTTATTGACAGGTTGCCAAAGGATCCACGAAAGAGTAAGGATCCGCGTCAGCAGTATATGTACCGTTCCGACGGGAAAGACTATAAATTGATTGCGCACAATCCCGTGGGTATGAATGAAGCGGTAGAAAAACATCCCGAGTTGGTGGACCCGGCGCGGCCTTCATGGGCGCTAGGCGTGTGGAGTGAAGCAGCAACTAACTGGTGAAACACACTATATGATCCTCATCCTTTGCGCGTGGATTTTTCATTTCTTTCTGAGTGTATCACTCGGTTATGGGTTGTTGTGGGTGATTTCGAAAGTCACGCGTCAGCCAGTTTACCCAATCAGCATCTTTTACCAGTTCTGGGTCGGATTTATTGTTCTGATCGGGCTTCTGCAGATTGTCTCATTGTTCGTCCCGGTTAATAAATATGTATTTGCGGGAACATCGATCCTTGCTTTAACTGTCGCTGCTTTCAATGCGAAGTTGATCATGCAACGGGTCGGCGAACTCTTCAATGAATTGTTTACCACACGTGGTGTGGTGCTGGCAGTCATCTCCGGCATCCTTTTACTGGTGATCGCATACTCTGCAAATCGTGAGGTGCTGCACTCCGATACATTCATTTATCACTACAATGCAGTTAAGTGGGCCAGAGAATATCCTGCGGTACCAGGACTTGCGAACCTTCATAGCCGTCTTGGATTCAATAGTTCATTTTTCCTTTTTGCAGCGTTTACTGAGATGGGAATGTACTACAATCATTCAGCACACATCGCGGTATCCTTCATGATGGCTGTTTGTTCAATGCAGTGGTTGTTTGTAATTGCGTCAACACGTGAAACAATTACGAAACGTATCTTCTGCATGATGACTTTTTTGTTTTTGCTATTGCACATCATTTCGCAGATAGATATAACGTCTCTTTCTACCGACTATCCTATGGCAGTTGTATGCCTGGTATTCTGCCTGGTATTGCTGGATAAAACGCCTTATAAAAACCTTCTGCTACTTTCTCTCGCCGCCGTTGCCTTTTCATTTAAGCTTAGCGGCATGCTCACCATCGCATTTGCATTGCTGGTTTTCGTTTTTGCAATTGCCGGGGTTTATCGTTCAGACGAGCCAGCCATTGCCAGGGCGGGTTGGTACCGTTCGTTTATTGCTTCGTTTGTATTTTTCTCCTTGCTTGTTGCGGGGTTTGTGGCTCGTAATATCGTTGTTTCCGGGTGGTTGGTTTATCCGTTTCCTATCGGTAATCTCCACCTCCCCTGGTCGGTCCCCGAACCTTATGTACTCGACCTGATGGCATGGATAAAAAGCTACCCGAAAATTCCGGGAGGCGTGTCGCCGGCAGTTATCAATGAGCATGGATTTTTGTTTTGGTTTACGCAATGGTTCCCTGCATTCAAGCTGCAGGTAGAGGCAGACCTGTTATTCGGCTCCTTATTTATCCTTGCATGGTCGGCCCTGCAGGTGAAGAAATTTGGACGTTTTCTGCTCGGACATACAAATGAGGTGATTTTAACTTTATTTGCTTTTGCAAGCATTGCGTTCTGGTTCACTTCAGCTCCGGAATTGCGATTCGGATCAATTTATTTTTTCCTGTTTTTTGCTGCTTCAGTGGTATTGTTTTACCAGGGTAGCAGGTACAAGCCGATCCTGAAAATATTAATTGGCGTGCTGTTTATTGGCCAGATCATATACCGGATGCCCAGTTATGTTTTTCATGCAAAGCCCAAGCTATTTACATTTGAATACACCAGGCAACCAAAGCTCAGGCAGGTAGTTGGCAGCCCGACCGGAGAAACTCCCGAGCTGATGTTGTACATGCCTGCAGAAGGGGATGCATGCGGAAATTCACCATTGCCCTGTACACCATATGCAGGAGGATACCTTCACAATCACCGGCTGATAAAACAACGTGTTCCCGGGGATATTTCCAAAGGATTTTTACCCACAGAATAGTATAATCAATATTCATGTTAAACGCATCCGACAAAACACTTTCCATTGTAATTCCGGCCTATAACGAAGAAGGCTCCATCCTTACCATCCTGGAGCGGCTCCGCACATTAGAACTTTATAACAACATCGGTAAAGAACTTGTTGTAATCAACGATTGTTCTACCGACAACACTGAGGGGAAAGTGCTTACGTTCAAAGAAGAATATGGAGATATCGAAATAAAATATTTCCGGCAGGAGGTAAACCAGGGAAAAGGTGCAGCCATTCACAAAGGTATTGAGCTGGCCACCGGGGATTATATCATTGTTCAGGATGCTGACCTGGAATATGACCCCCGGGAGTTTAATATTTTGCTGAAGCCGATGCTCGAAGGATTTGCCGATGTTGTATACGGTTCGAGATTCATCGGGGGCAATGCGCACCGCATCCTCTTTTTCTGGCACACCATCGGCAACAAGATTCTCACATTCATGAGCAACATGTTTACCAATCTGAACCTCTCCGATATGGAAACCTGCTACAAACTTTTTAAGGCCGACATTATCAAAAATATTAAGCTAAAGGAAAAACGTTTTGGATTTGAACCGGAAGTAACTTCGAAAATCGCCCGTATTCCGGAGATCCGTATTTATGAAGTTGGTATTTCTTACTATGGACGAACATACAAGGAAGGAAAAAAGATTGGATGGAAAGATGGCATGCGCGCCATTTACTGTATTCTTAAATATAATCTCTTCAGCCGATGAAAAAGTTTGAGTACAAAGAAATAGACAAGGAAGGCTGGGAGACGCTTGACGCGATTGCCGAAGCCGATAAGTTCAACGAATGGATGTACAATACCATCCGCCCTTACTGCCGCGGTAAGATCCTGGAAATCGGAAGCGGTATCGGTAATATTTCTGAGTTCTTTGTAAAGGCAAAATCAAACATCGTCCTTAGCGACATCCGACCGGCTTACTGTGATGTATTACGTACAAAGTTCCCGGGATACAAAGTCATTGAGATGAATCTGACTCACCCGGAATTCGAGTCGGTTTATCGCGATCATATCAACACATACGATACCGTGTTTGCCTTAAACGTGGTGGAACATATTCAGGACGATGGCCTGGCTTTACGCAATTGCCATAAACTGCTGATGAAAGGAGGGAAAGTGGTTATTCTTGTGCCTGCCTACATGTGGTTGTATAACCGTTTCGACACTGAACTGGAACATTTCAGGAGATACAATCGCAGTCGCCTGAACCAGGTATTGAAAGATGCGGGTTTCAATATCATTCATTCGCAGTACTTCAACATGATGGGAATTCCCGGCTGGTATGTATCCGGCAAATTGCAGCGGAATAAGACGATCCCGAAAAATCAGATGGCATTATATAACAAACTTGTTCCTGTTTTCAGGCTTGTAGACATTTGTGTGTTTAATACCGTGGGCTTGTCAGTGATCAGTGTTGGCGGGAAGTAGAAAGTCAGGTAACCAGCCTTTGAATAGTTAGTGTAAGCAGTTCATTGTTTTGTCGCGCATTTTCAGCAAAAGCCTCCAAACATTTCGATACTTCTTCATTCAGGTTTATCTGCTTCAGCTGCGGGTTATAAATGTTGAGTAACATATTCTCCAATCCATTTTCGGTATACAGGTTCACCAGTTTACTGTGGTGTTCAACATCGGTCAACGCGAATGCCGGTGTATTGTTGAGTAACGCGGGCAACGCAACCTGCAATCGATTTGTAACTACGGCGTCTGCATTCCTGTAATGCTCAAGTGCTTCATCAAGCGGCAGGATGCCGGGTATGAGTTGCACGAAATATCCGCGATTTTGAAGCTCCTGGAACAGGCGCATCATAAACAGCAGATCATCTTCTGCCTGGCAGGAGAGGAAATAATTTCTATTTACCGGTAGAATTCTGGTTAACGATTTAACCAGCGCGCCATAGTAGCTGTCACCTGTATGCACACCCGGGATTGCGCCACGAAGTGTAATGGAAATATATGGATGAGTTTCTGCTGTTGCATCATCCTTTGAAATCTGAAAAGCGGATGTTGGCAGCAGAAATGCCGGATCGGGGGTATATAAAAGGTTGCTGAATCCGCGTGCATGCAGCTCTTCGAAGTTTTGTAGTTCACGCGTGCCAAATTTCGAATAAGCCAGTGAGCAAAGCCATGCTATGAGCCAGTTAACCCTGGTATAGGGTCCAACAGTTGCACCAATTCTTATACACCTGATCCCGAAAAGACGGTTATAAATAATTCTTAGTAAACACTTCCAATGTTTCAGGATGCCTTTACAATCCCTGGAATCAAAATAGTGACCCGGCGGATCAATGATGAAAG
>JAFAGE010000325.1 GCA_023423015.1 Bacteroidota bacterium | reverse complement strand
CCTCTCACCTCTCACCGCTCACGGCTCACCCACCGTCCTACAGCCTTCTTGATCGCTGTCAAACTTTTACACATCTTTTTGCACGATTTTTTGATGGTTCAACGCAGGAAACGATCATCAGATATGTTATTTTTTAAATGCAGGTTAAGCTTCAACGAGGTTGTTGCTCTCGAGAAGCAACTGCCAGGAGAGGTTTTTTGCGTAAGCCGGGATCCAGTAGACCAATACCATTATGGCGTTGTGAAACCAACCGCCTTCAGCCAATTTTTAAACGTTCTTTCCGGCGAAACCTTAGAGCAACTCGAATACTTAAGCGACGAAGAATTTCAACAAGCTCTCAGCATAATGCGACGAAAAAAAGTGGCATTATCCGGAAACCGCGAACTCCTCAACGAATAATCCCCATTTTTGCACAAACGTGTGCAGCATGATTATCTCGTTTGAGGAACTGAAAGGACAATTGAAAAAAATCCTGTTGAAGCATGGATTCGCGGAAGAGCGCGCAGAAATCTGTGCAGGTGTTTTTGCGGGTAATAGTCGCGATGGCGTGCATTCCCACGGGGCCCACCGCTTTCCCACATTTATTGAATACGTCGACAAAGGCCTGATTCATGTCAATGCCGAACCGACGATTTTGTCAACATATGGATGTGTAGAAAACTGGGATGGACAACTTGCCCCGGGCGTTTACCTTGCTACCCGGGCAATAGACCGGGCAATTGAACTTGCACAACAACACGGCATGGGTCTCGTTGCCATACGCAACTCCAACCACTGGATGCGCGGCGGTACCTATGGCTGGCGCGCGGCCGAAAAAGGATGTATCGCCATCTGCGGAACCAACTCTATCGCCAACATGCCACCTTATCAGGGCACAGAACCAACACTTGGCAATAACCCGCTGGTGATTGCTGTTCCCCGCAAAGAAGGTCATATTGTAATCGATATGGCTATGTCGCAGTTTTCATATGGTAAGCTGAACGAATACAAGTTGAAAAATTCACAGCTACCCGTTGCCGGCGGTTACGATGAAGATGGAAACCTTACCAATGATCCCGATGCCATCATCCGCTCACAGCGCACCCTACCCGTTGGTTACTGGAAAGGATCTGGTCTTTCCATGATGATAGATTTGCTGGTTTCCGTTTTGAGCGGAGGAAGGTCAGTGGGCGACATCACACGCCAGGGATCAGAAACGGGAGTGTCGCAGTTTTTTATCTGCATCCATCCGCAAAACGCACACGAGAGTATCATCGAAAATATCATCGCCTACACAAAATCCTCGGCTGTTGCCAGTGAAAATATGTCTATCCGCTACCCGGGAGAACAAACACTGAATCACCGGCAACGAAGTCTTGAAAAAGGAATTGAAGTGAATGATGAAATCTGGAATAAAATAAAAAGTATCTGATGAAAAACGTTATCGTAACCGGCGCCGCAGGAAACCTGGGCAATGCTGTAACAAAACATATGCTCGACAAGGGCTTTCGCGTCATAGCTACTGTTCACAAAGAAGCATCATTGAAAGAACTTCCTTCGCACGATAACCTGCATGCCCAGGTAGTGGATCTGCAGGATGAGGAAAAAGCAAAGTTGTTCGTTGAAGAATCAATGGCAAAATACGGAACAATACACGCTGCGCTTCTGCTCGTAGGTGGTTTTGCTATGGGCTCAATCACAAATACCGGTATTGCAGATATACGTCATCAACTTTCGCTGAATTTTGAAACAGCATTCAACGCCGTAAAGCCTTTGCTGCCACACATGCTGAATAATAACAACGGAAAGATTGTTCTGATTGGCAGTCGTCCCGCTTTGCAAACGTCAGCCGGCAAAAGCATGGTTGCTTATGCAATGAGCAAAACGCTTGTGTTCAGCCTGGCCGAATACATCAACCACGAAGGAAAAGGAAAAAATGTTACTGCAACGGTTGTTGTTCCCAGCACCATCGACACTCCGCCAAACAGGCAGGCTATGCCCGATGCCCACTATGAAAATTGGGTCACCCCGGAAAGCCTGGCAGAGATCATTCACTTTGTAGTGTCGGACGCAGCAGCGCCGCTGCGCGAAACCGTTCTGAAGGTGTACAACAATTCGTGATTACTAATCACCACAATTGTTCGAGACTCTTCGCGTCGTACGTGTAGTTGCGTTCAGTGAAGAGCGTGGGGCTATTTGCCGTTTTCGAACCTATGCTGCCTTTGCTGAACAAACGGCTCAGTAAGGCAATCGGGAAAAGGAAAACATAAAACACAACGCCAAGAATCACTTTATTCATCACTGCACCGATCAGCTCGGCCAGTTTCATCCAGGCCCAGTGAATTTTCTGGCTGAGCCATGGAATAAACAGGCCGATACCGCCGGTTATCAGGGCCGCATAGAGAAATCCGTTTGTGCGGTAAACCAGGTATAGGATCACCAGCACAATCACGAACACCAATATGGTACTTACGTGTTTTTCTTTCATCAGAAGAGGGTATAAATAAATGGACTGATTGCGGATCCTCCACCGAACACGATCATGATGCCGATAAGCAGGAGAACAAAAATGATCGGTGCGAGCCACCATTTCTTACGCGCTGTGAGGTAGTGCCATAAATCTTTTAAGAAATACATATGATAGGTTTTTAGTCGAGAGCAAATTCTTTTTTCCAGTCGTGTTTTTCAACCCACTGTGGTTGTTGCTGTTTTTCAAACACGGTGTTTCCAATCACCAGGATGTCCATGTCCGTGCGCATAAAACAGCGGTATGCGTCTTCAGGTGTATTTACAATAGGTTCGCCACGCACGTTGAAACTTGTGTTTACCAGCACGGAATAACCTGTAAGGTTTTTAAATTCCATCAGCAGGTTCCACAACTTTGCATTTGTTTCCTTGTGTATCGTTTGTAAACGCGCCGAATAGTCGATGTGTGTAATTGCCGGAATATCGCTGCGTATGAAATAAAGGCGATCGAGCAATTCCTTTTGTTTAAAATCCTCGGGGTAGGGGATCTGCCTGCTCTTTTTTAGTTTCTTCACCAGCAACATGTATGGCGATGGTCCCTCGTGTTCAAAATATTCCGACACGTCTTCAACCGGAACAATTGGTGCAAACGGACGGAAACCTTCACGGAATTTTATCTTCAGATTTAATTTCTTCTGCATCTCTTCGTTGCGTGCATCCGCAATAATACTTCGTGCACCCAATGCGCGTGGACCAAATTCCATGCGACCCTGGTGCCAGCCTATTACATTGCCACGTGCAATCAATTCTGCAACATGTTTCAGCAATTCTCCCTCGTCGGTGAAGGTTTTGCCGCTTGCACTATACTTACGCGCAATCACATCAACATCAAGTTCCGAATATTCAGGTCCCAGGTACGAACCTTTCAAACGGTCGGCAGCATTGCGTAATGTTGGACGTGGATTATTGTAGTAAATGTGATATGCGGCGTAAGCTGCGCCAAGAGCTCCACCTGCGTCGCCCGCAGCGGGAGTAATAAATATTTCCTTGAAAATTTTCTTGTCGTGAAGTTTACCGTTGGCTACACAGTTCAGCGCAACACCACCCGCCATGCACAGGTTGTCGCTGTTCGTCAATCGTTTAGCTTCTTTGGCAAGCAGGAGCACTATTTCTTCGGTCACTTCCTGTATCGCCAGCGCCAGGTCGCAATGATGTTGTTCAAGATTGCTTTCCGATGTGCGGCGCGGAAAGCCAAAAAGTTCGTTCCACTTTTTGTCTTTCACCATCGTGTTCCCGATAGCATAATTGAAGTAACCCTGGTTCAGGTGGAATGATCCGTCTTCCTTGATATGTACAAGATGTTGTTTGATAATATTGATATACCTCGCCACCTGCAATGAATTGTTGCCATAAGGAGCAAGGCCCATCATCTTGTATTCTCCGGAATTGACTTTGAATCCGAGATAATATGTAAAAGCAGAATACAACAATCCAAGTGAATTCGGAAAGTCGAGCTGCTTTAATATTGTTATGTTGCTTCCCTCTGCTTTACAGATCGATGCAGTTGCCCATTCGCCCACACCGTCCAGCGTTAAAATGGCCGATTCATTGAACGGTGACGGATAATAAGTACTCGCTGCATGCGAAAGGTGGTGCTCTGTAAACAGCAGCTTCGTCTTATTACGGTCGAATTTCCCAATTTTGTCGAGCGAATCGTATAACATCTTCTTCAGGAACAATTTCTCTTTCACCCAAACAGGCATAGCGCTCACGAATGAACGTATTCCCCGCGGGGCGAAATGATAAAAGGTCTCCAATAAACGTTCAAACTTCAATAATGGCTTGTCGTAAAAAACAATGGCGTCAACATCGTTCAGCGAACGACCACTGTAATTAAGACAAAACCGAACAGCTTGCTCGGGAAATGTTGCATCGTACTTGATGCGGGTAAACCTTTCTTCCTGTGCGGCAGCAATAATTTCACCATCAGTAATCAAAGCGGCAGCGGAATCGTGATAAAAGGCAGAGATACCCAGAATGGTCATGGGTTTTGCTTTTATGAAAAAATGAGATTAACCGGGGGGCGGATTGAGGTAGGTCAAATGATTGGACTTCAGATGCGGAGATAAACATATAAAAATTTATTCGAAAGACAAGATTTTAGCAATACCTTTTTTCGATAAATTTAGGCCGGAATTCAGGACAGAGGCCGTTTTGAACGGCACTGACTAACCACGACGAACAGCTAATTGATTGTGACGACAGGCATTATAAATGCCCAATATCCCGCCGAATCTACCGCCATTGTTTCCGGTAATTTTTAGTAATCATCTATGTTCCGATTTTCACTTGTCCTACCTGGTACAGATTATTTGTCACCCCTGCCCCTTATCTTCTTTATTGGGGCCATTTCACTTGTATTGTTTCCCGCTGCGCGCCTTGAAAAAAAGGCGCACCGCTCCGGCGTGCTGCTGCTGGTTGCAGGTATGTTCCTTACGCTTTCTATTTCGTTTTACGATTTTATCGTAGACGACGTGTACATCTCATTAAGATATGCGCGCAACTTAGCTGAAGGGCACGGACTGGTATTTAATACCGATGGCAGTACTCCTGTTGAAGGCTATACAAACTTTCTATGGGTGATGATGGAAGCACCTTTGTTCATGATGAAATTGTCGGACGAAACCATACTTCACATCATCCGCATTGCAGGAATTATTTTAGGCTGGGGAGTTATCCTGCTGACTTACAAAACCATCAACCTGCTTACCGATAATTTTCGCAGTGCATTGATCGGCGCCATCTTCCTTGCTGCCGTTCCTGAATTTGCATTCTGGTGTGTGGGTGGCCTCGAAACATCCATGTATATGTTCTGGATGATGCTGGGTCTTTATTATTATCTGAAAGAATCGAAAAATAGCAAACCTCATATCGTTTCGATGATCATGTTCTGCCTGATGGCAATTACCCGTCCCGAAGGGTTGGTATTTGCATCGGCGGTCATGTTCATCGATTTCCTGCGCAACATTCATTTATATTATACCGGCATTGAAGCTGCGAAGAAAGCGTTGCGCTACATTGTTATTGGTGCATTGGTTTTTGCAGCAGTGTATTCAGTGTATTTCCTGTGGAGGTTTAACTATTACGGATTGCCTTTACCGAATACGTATT
>JAFAGE010000322.1 GCA_023423015.1 Bacteroidota bacterium | reverse complement strand
ATATCATGCTTTGCAGCATTGAAGCGTATCGCGATAAAGCACTTACCGATGATACTGCAAGTGCCACATTTGTGCAGGATGTTAAAGATTGGGGAAGGATATCCAAAGATATTATTGTGTGGGATTATGTAATTCAGTTCAATCACCTCGTGAGCCCGTTTCCTAACCTGCACGTGTTGCAACCAAACCTGCAGTTCTTTGCGAAAAATGGCGTGAATGCCATGTTCGAGCAGGGGAACAGCGAAGTAGGTGGTGAATTTTCTGCTCTCCGTGCATACATGATCTCCAAACTAATGTGGGATCCTTATCAGAATGCAGATTCACTGATGAACGATTTCCTTTTCGGTTATTATGGCGCTGCAGGAAAACCAATCAGGCAGTATATCGACGATATGCGCGCTGCCCTGCTAAAGGCCGGAAAACCATTGCGAATATTTGGAACACCCAACGACGCAGCCGACACTTATCTCACTCCCGGCCTCCTCAAACATTACAACAAGTTGTTCGACGAAGCAGAAAGCCTCGTACGCGACTCATCCATAATTTTCGAAAGGGTACGCATTGCCCGAATGCCATTGATGTACGCTACACTCGAACAGGCAAGGAAAAATTTCACTGGCGAAAATGGCCTGTTTGTAAAAGTGAATGGAAAATGGGAGCCGCGTATGGAGATTTACAACATGGTTGATGATTTTATTGACCTCTGCCATCGCCAGGGAGTGACGCAACTAAAAGAATGGGCGACACCACCGGATGAATATCGCGCCTCGATGTACAGGGTATTTGCGCAGGGAATGAACGAGCATCTCGCATTTGGTAAACCGGTAACATTGATCAGCCCTGATACCTCCGCATTAAAGCCGGAGCAGTTGCAAATGCTGACTGATGGAAAACGCGCAGGCCACGACCTTGGAATTAACTGGGTAGGTGTAAGCGGAAAAAACCTGGAAGTAGTAATTGACCTTGGCGAAACGAAAAAAGTAAGAAAAATCGGTTCAGGATATTACCAGCTTGCATTCTGGTTGCTGATACTGCCAACAGAAGTAGAATACTTTGTATCTGACGATGGAAAGAAATTTGAACGTGTTGCGCAGGTTAAGAACACCCTGCCGATTGATCAGTATAAGGGTTATATACGCGAGTTTAACGCCACGTTTGATGCAAAGGATGCACGCTACATAAAAGTAATTGCACATACCCTTGGCAATACTCCCGGATGGCATCCCGGGGCAGGAAGACCTGCCCGCATTCAGATCGACGAAATTGTAGTAGAATAACACCAACAACTAACAAGCCCTGCATATGATTACTTCAACGCCAGCTGCAACAGAAGCGGTGCGACTTTCCATCACGAGAAATCCTTCCGCATCAAGGATCGCTTCAATTGACATCACGCGCGCTCTTACAATGGTGCTGATGATTTTTGTGAACGATCTGGGTTCATTGAAAGACATCCCTCTGTGGCTCGAACATGTGCAACCCGGTGTAGATGGAATTGGCCTTGCCGACGTGGTATTTCCTGCTTTCCTTTTTATTGTTGGTCTCTCGCTTCCTTTTGCCGTAGAGAACAGGAGAAAAAAAGGCGACACTACCTTGCAACTTGCGCAACATGTGTTTGTTCGCTCTGTAGCATTGCTGGTGATGGGGATTTTCCTTGTGAATGGCGAAACTATCAACGCAGCGGCAACAGGATTGCCCTCGTGGGCGTGGTATTCTTTGTCGTGCCTCTCGTTTATATTGATCTGGAACGTATATCCTCGCGATGCGGATAAATGGCTGGTTTATGCCGCGAAGGGTGCCGGAATAATAACATTATTAATCCTCGCTTTTATCTATAAAGGTGGAGAAGATGACGCCTTGAGGAATTTTGGTCCGCAATGGTGGGGTATTCTTGGCTTAATCGGCTGGGCCTATCTCGCTTCCGGGTTAATCACCGTTTTTGCGGGAAACCGCATTGGAGTTATCGCAGCTGCCTGGCTGTTCTTTTGTGTACTCAGCATGGTATTCAAAGCTGGTTATATTCCCGGCGATAGTTTTATAACATTTATTCCAAACGCGATACTGGGAGGCACACTTACCGGCCTCACCATGGGTGGCGTGCTGACAGGCTACCTGTTCAGGTATTTCCGCAAACGTAACGAGAACATGAAGATGACGCTCATCTTCCTGGCGTTTGCAATAGTATTGATCGCAGCTTCGGTGATCACACGGCCTTATTGGAAACTGGCTAAACTTGGTGCCACACCAGCGTGGTTGTTCCTGTGCAGTGCCTTCACGCTCCTAACGTTTCTGGCGATGTACTGGATCGCCGACGTGTGGAAGAAAGACAAATGGTTTGGTATAATTCGTCCCGCTGGAACAGATACATTGCTTTGCTACCTTATTCCTTATTTTGTATATGCACTGATTCGTGTTTCAGGCTTTCACTGGCCCGAAGCGATGATAACAGGCGGCGTAGGATTGCTGAAGTCGCTGCTACTCGCACTTTTTTGTGTGTTTGTAGCGGGGCAACTTAATAGAGCAGGCGTGAAGCTTAAGTTGTGAGAGGTGAGAGGTGAAAGCTGAAAGGTGAGAGGTGAAAGGTGAGA
>JAFAGE010000293.1 GCA_023423015.1 Bacteroidota bacterium | reverse complement strand
CGGTTAGCGTCGTTGATATTCTTAATAAGATCGGTTTCAAAAATGGTATCATATACGGCTTGTTGATTTCTGTTCTTGGTGCTTTGGGCATGGCATTCATTTCCACATCGGAAGGCGCAACCTTTGCCATGGTGCTGGTGGCCTTCTTTACCATCGCCCTCGGTTTCTCATTACAACAAACCTGTGCCCAGCCTTTTGCAGTGGCAATGGGCCCTGAAGAATCCGGCGCGCACCGCCTGAACCTTGCAGGTGGTATCAACTCCATAGGTACGTTGCTCGGACCTCTTGTGGTGAGTGTTGTACTTTTCGGAGCACTTACCGAAGAGCACGCTGAAGCTACCCTGGGCAATATCAAAACACTTTATCTTATCCTCGCCGGTTTATTCACCTTCGTTGCAGTGTTTTTTATGGTGTCGAAACTGCCTCGTGTTACCAGCGATGAAAAGATCGAGAAAAGTCCGAAAGCCCTGTCTGTGCTTATCGTAATTGCGATACCAACCTTCGTACTCATATTCATGAACGAATGGGTAGTGAAACATTTTGGTGAGAATGCCCAGGCCTACCTGATCGTGATCACCCTTATCATTACGCTGGGACTTCTTTTCTACAGCATGGCCGCATCAAAATCCAACAAAACAGGTTGGGGCGCGATGCAATATCCGCAACTCGTTCTCGGCATGATCGCCATCTTCGTGTATGTGGGTGTGGAAGTAACGGTTCAAAGTAATATGGGTGCACTCCTTCGTTTGCCCGATTTCGGCGGACTGGAAGAGAAATACATCTCACCTTATATCTCATTATACTGGGGTTCGCTGATGATCGGAAGATTGACAGCGGCTGTATCTGTATTCAACCTGAGCAAAGCCACCAAACGAGTGCTCACCGTAATTGTTCCGGTAGTTGCTTTCGCCCTCATACTTATCGTGAACGTGGTGCGTGGCAGTGAAGTTGGTAACCTGTTTGTTTACATCATCTGGGTAGCTGTGCTTGTAGCAGCGTTCATCTATGCCAATGAAAAACCGGTTACCATGCTGCTGAGCGTGTCGGTTCTTGCAACGATTGCCATGCTGATCGGGCTGTTTACAACCGGTGATATGGCCATGTTTGCCTTCATTAGTGGCGGGTTGTTCTGCAGCGTAATGTGGCCTTGCATATTTGCCCTTGCCATTGCAGGATTGGGTAAGTACACAGCTCAGGGTTCGGCATTCCTGATCATGATGATCCTGGGTGGTGCAATTATTCCACCATTACAGGGCGCAATTTGCGACATCGACCGTATCGATTCGAATGGAATTATGGGAACCTCGTATACACACTTTTCCTATGTGGTGCCGGTAATTTGTTTTGCTTATCTTGCGTGGCACGCCCTTAAATCGAAACGGGTACTGCAGTCGCAGGGAATTGATTTTGACCAGCAGATCAGTGGCGGACACTAAGAGTAAAGAAAAAATGGCTAACGCAACTTCACTACAACAACTGGCAATAGGAATTGACATCGGGGGTACTGGAACTAAATTCGGCATCGTAGACCGTAACGGGAACATCCTGTTCTCCAGTGAAATTTCATCCAGGAATCATGCAGAGGTAGAGGGATTTATCGACGAACTCTACCAGAATGTTTATGATATGATACAGCGCGCCGGCGGAAGCGGCCGCATCAAAGGCATCGGTGTTGGTGCCCCGAATGGCAACTTCTACTCCGGTACCGTTGAGTACGCGCCAAATCTTCCCTGGAAAGGTATTATTCCTTTCGCCCGGATGATGGAAGACAAATTTAAGCTACCCGTTGTGCTGACCAACGACGCCAATGCTGCTGCAATCGGTGAAATGATGTATGGCGCTGCAAAGGGTATGCGGGATTTTATAATGATCACCCTGGGAACCGGCGTAGGTAGCGGTATCGTGGCGAATGGAAAACTGATTTACGGTCACGATGGCTTCGCAGGAGAGCTCGGTCATACAATAACAATCCCAAATGGTCGCCTCCACGAGGGCACCGGCAAATATGGATCGCTCGAAAGTTATGCATCAGCAACAGGAGTTCGCCTGACGGCCATAGAAATGTTGGCCAAAAGCAGCGAGCCAAGCCTGCTGCGTGACGTTCCAACGGAAAAGATTACTTCGAAGACCGTATATGAAGCTGCCACACGCGGAGACAAACTCGCGAAAGAAGTGTTCGATTTCACCGGCCAGATTCTTGGACTTGCACTTGCAAACTTTGTGATGTTCTCGAGCCCGGAGGCTATTATACTATTCGGTGGACTTACAAAAGCCGGAGACCTGATACTTCAACCAACAAGAGAAAGCATGGAAACTAACCTGCTCAAGGTTTTCCAGAACAAGGTGAAAATCCTGGTAAGCCACCTCAAGGAATCAGATGCTGCTATCCTCGGCGCAAGCGCACTGGTGTGGGATATGAAATCAGGAACTTAGTTTCCGGTAAATATCTGTCAACATTGCTCCTACTTTTTCGTAGCTGTAGAGTGCTGTAGCATTTCGCGAAATTGCACGAAGGTCATAGTTCGTATATTGCAACATCATACTTTTCATCGCCTGGATAAGTTCAGGTGTGTTTCCCGGCTCTACCAGCAACCCAGATAAATCGTTAACCACTTCCGGTGTGCCGCCAACCCTGGTGGCAACCACTGGTCTCCCACTGCACAACGACTCCAGCACAACACAGGGCATGTTTTCCATGAAACTGTTCAACACAAGTGCGTGTGCATTCGACATATAACCCGCAACAGCTTCGTAGGGCACTTCGCCTTTGAAAAAAATTGCCTTGTCTACAAGGCCCGTTTTCATTGCATGATTTTTCACCGCGTCCGTTTCTGCTCCTACCAATAACAATTCAACGTTCGGGTTTTCTCTATATAATAATGCGATGGCATCGATGATGCCTTCAACATTTTTTCTTGGAACCATGTTTGAAACATGTATAAACCGAAATCTGCCTTCAGGCGGATCGGTGTAAGAAAAGCGGGCACTATCCACCGCATTCGGAACCACCTGGAAATCTTTCCTGATTACATATTTATTCATTGCACGTCCAAGTTCATCACTCACGGGAATCAAAGCACTGCATCTCTGCACAACTTTCCTGGTATAATGACGAAACCACACGGGTCGTGTTGAGTACCGTTCACGTTCCGTGTCGTTATAAATGGTATAATGTTCAGTGACCGCAAATTTGAGGTTGTACTTTCTCTGAAGCCACAACGCAACCAGTCCTGCTTTTATCGGAACGTGTACATGAACAACATCGGGAAGGCCGTACTCACGAATATAGTTGTCGAGGTATTTCCTGTGTAAGTAATAGTAATGGAAAATAGAAAGAATCTTTCCTCCCACCGGCAGTAACCCCCTACGGTTGTAAATAATATGTTCGGTGCAGTTCCCTTCCCTTTGAATCTCTTCCGTAGGCGTTTTCAGATGTGGATCGGTTACCTTGGCAACATGCAGAACATACACGTCGTTATACAATGCTGCAGCCCTTGCGTGACGCTGGATGAAGTCGCCCACATACGGGGTAGCTTTCGACGGATACCAGCTTGGCAGGAAGAGAATGCGCATAAATGAAAATTAGGAGAATCAATGCAAAAGTCAAATTGCAATTTTAGTGGTGCTTCAAAGCAAATCGCCACCTCAGGTAAAAAAAATAAGCACCATATCCGAGACTGCTTGCAACAGATGCAGCATTGATCCCAAATTGCGGGATAAACAAGACATCAATAGGTACAATGAACATCAACGCAAGAATTCCACCACGTATATTTTCAATCACCCTGTTTTTCCCCGAGAAATATGCCGAGTAAGGATGCATGGCAGAAACAGCAAGTATACCGGGAATGAGCAGAAGAAATGCAGGATACATACTGATATAAGATTGCCCGTAAATAAAAGGAAACAACCAATAACCAATTGCTGCAAGCAGTAAACATATTGATCCGTTCACCAGCAAAAGCCGGTGAATAATGCTACGCAGCGTTGTCCTGTCCAGGTGGGCTGATCCTGCTGCAGATAACGGGAATAATACTGAAGAAATCACCGACGGCAGCAAAAACAGCATAGTTGCGATACGCGAAACCTGGGCATAATTCCCGAGCTCCGAGCTGCTCTCGAATATTTTAATAAACAGGTAGTCGACACGGGTAACCAGCAGGAAAACAAGATTGGCGAGTGCAGCGACGATTGAATAACTCATGATTGCCGACATTTCATCGCGCGTGATACGAAACGACAATCGCACTTTTGATGCTGATAATATCAAAATAAAAAGTACTGCTCCATGAACGAGATAGTAGCAGAACCACAATCCTATCATGTCGAACGGAAGTGGAACAATGAGAAAGTGAATGGCTAAAATGATCGCAACAACAAAATTGACCACAATTGCTACGGACGCGGGTAAAGTAAAATGGAGCTTTGCGTAACAAAATGCGTTACCAAAACTAATCAACATGTTGCCGCATACAAAGGCTACTGCATATCCCCAGGGATAATCGAGCGGTTTAATAAAAACGTCAGTGATTACAATTCCTCCGAAAACAACCGACGAAGCTGCAAGGCTCCACATCAGCGCAAACCCAAGTAGTCGTCCATCACTGTATGTTTTACGTGCTGTATGGTAGGCCACACCTGTTTCCATACTGAGGCTGGCCAATTGAATGACTACGCTGTACACAGCAAACTGGTACAAAACCCAGCCGTTTACCGAAGCCCCAAGAAACCGCGCGAACAGTACGTTTACGGCAAATGAAAGGGCTATTGAAAGCCCTCGCCAGAAGATCTGCCTGTATAGAAGCTGGTTGGTGTTCACGCTATTGGTAGTATAACGTAAAACTATGGGCTGGTAGTTCGTCGAACCTGGTTCCTAAATATTTGTTGAACAGGAGGCGGAAAGTATTTACCGAGTTAACACGATGATGCCATGCCTCGTAGTTTCCATCGGAGCAATAAACTGCATAAAAAATCTTGCACATTTCCGTCTTAATCTTCGGGTCAGTTTCACGAAACTTGAACCCATGATCGCCCTGGATCACAATTGTAAATTCCTTCCCTGCATACCAGCTTTGAATAGAATCTATCATTCTATTCAGCACGGTGTTGGTGTATTGAATAGTAGGAATGTAGCGTTCGGACAAAACGCCCTGCTTTAGCTGCACATTCACCTTACCATCGGCATCATACAAAAACGGATCGTGCGAAAACATGGTGTGAATGAGAAAAGCCTGTGGATCACTGCCTGCAGCATGTTGTTTCAGACGGTCCATCGAAGACCTGTAAGTAGAATCATTTAACGCGTGCAGCGAAGTGTAAACTTCCGTTGCGATAGCGGAATCGCGTTCATTGGGCGACATGAACAAATAAGGAAAATTCCAGCCAATATCCAGCGACGTGCGACCGGGCAACGTTTCGTTGTCGATAAGCATGCGCGTTTGGGAACCAAACCTGGTAAATGGCGAAGCGGGAATGCCATTCATGTGTGTAACAGAGAAATTCTGCACCTTGTAACCAGCCTGCAATAGCACCGACACGACATTGTTCTCTTCAAGAGAAAGCTGCGAGCGAACGATGTCGCGATAAGTGATCTTATCACGCGTCGACAATTCAGGCAGGTATTGCATGTCGAGCGTACCGAGCAACGAATATTGAGTGTAGTTGTAGGGACTGGTAGCGGAATCAGCAACAAAAAACCCCTTGTTTCTTAAAACGGTGTCAACCGGATTATGAAATCCCCAATTTTCGCGGAGCACGGCTGAAGACGAGTACTCGTCGAGAACGATCCAGAAAATATGCGGACGGCTGGAAGTATCAGCAATCCGGACGTCCCGGATAAGCTGATGTTGAGGATCACCAAAGTCATACGAAGCCGGAACTTTGGTGAATGTATTATAGATGAATAACCCTGCTTCCACTGCCAGGTTTACAAACACAATCAATGACAGCAGTAAAGAGGTTCGCCTGAATGTGCCGGGGCTTTTCTTCAGCAGCCATGGTACAACAATAAACGACAGTGCAATTGCAGGTAAAAGAATTTTATACGAAGTAATGAATGAGAGCCACCCGAACTGTTTTGTAAAATCTTTGAATACGCCGAAGAAGAAAAATACAATAAGAACGAAGTAGACGAAGAACGTAGATTTGTAGCCGTGTTTTAGTATTCGCGCTGAGAAGAAGATTACTGCCGAGGTAACAAAAAGGTACCAGGCGAGCAATATCACGACGTCTTTCCATGGAATCAAACCGAAATGTTGGTTGATTCCATGAAGCACGAAAAAAAGAGGAAGACAAAGCGGAGCGAGAATAAACCACCACCTGCTTTTATTTTCCGCTTGCAAATTGTAATTATTGTTTTAGTGCCTGGATGATCTTAACAAAATCTGCGGCTACCAGCGAAGCTCCTCCTACCAATCCGCCATCCACGTCGGGCGATCCAAACAATTCTGCTGCATTGTTTGCTTTTACGCTGCCGCCATAGAGAATCGGAATGCCGGAAGCAACGTTTGCGCCGTATTGTTTCTCCAATACCTTACGTAACGAGGCATGCATTTCCTGCGCCTGTTCGGTTGAGGCTGTTTTACCGGTGCCGATCGCCCAGATCGGTTCGTAAGCAATAATGATTTTTGACACAGCGTCTGCAGGCAAATGAAACAACGATTCACGGATCTGTGTTGACACGTATT
>JAFAGE010000279.1 GCA_023423015.1 Bacteroidota bacterium | reverse complement strand
CATCGGCACTCCGCCTTCACTAACTAGCACAATTTCATCTACATAGGGTTTATGCAGATCAAGAATGCCCTCATGTAGGTAGCGGCTGTTCACCTCGCCTCCCAAAGCCTCGTTAGCCTTCTTTATCTCTTCGTTCAATTCTCGGATTGAGCCGATACATTTTTCTTCGCTGCCATCCTCTGTTCTCCATACGGGTAACGGTGTTCCCCAGAACCTCGAACGGCTCAGGTTCCAATCCACCATATTCTCGAGCCAGTTACCAAACCGTCCTTCTCCGGTAGATTTGGGTTTCCAGTTGATGGTTTCGTTAAGCGCCACCATTTTCTCCTTAACCGCTGTGGTGCGGATAAACCAGGCGTCGAGCGGGTAATAAAGTATGGGCTTGTCGGTCCTCCAGCAGTGAGGGTAGTTGTGTTCGTATTTTTCTATCCGGAAAGCACGGTTTTCCTTCTTAAGCTTTACGCAGATGTCTACGTTTACGTCCACATAATCTTTATCGTCAGTGTAATTCTTAACGTAGCGGCCGCTGAACTCACCCATGCCCTCGACAAATTTCCCTTGCCGGTCTACCATGGTCAGAATACCGATGTCGTACTTTTTACCAACTTTAAAGTCGTCTGCACCAAAAGCAGGTGCCGTGTGCACGATACCGGTACCATCTTCTGTGGTCACAAATTCGCCGAGCAGTACGCGGAAGGGATTACCTCCTGCTACTTCGGAAGTGTTGGCTTCAAACGGAAGCAGCTGCTCATAGCGAAGTTCCTCCAATTGTGAACCCTTGAATTCTGCCAGTATTTTCCAGGGGACGATCTTATCCCCTTCTTTATAATTTTCGAATGGGAGCGTTGCACCTTCTTCTTTGAAGTAATTGCCTACCAGGTCCTTAGCAAGGATAACGTTTACAGGCAGATGCGTGTAAGGGTTGAATGTTTTGACCAGGGCATACTGAATATTCGGTCCAACGGTTAATCCCAGGTTTGATGGCAGCGTCCACGGTGTGGTCGTCCACGCCAGGAAGAAGACTTCTTCAGTACGGTCTGCGAGATTTTTAAAGATGAACTCGCTTTTCTTATTTCTGACGGCCTTAAACATCACCACAGCAGAAGTATCCTTCACCAGTTTATAAGTACCGGGCTGGTTGAGCTCATGGGAACTAAGGCCGGTGCCGGCCGCTGGTGAATATGGCTGAATGCTGATGCTTTCGTATAATAAACCTTTCTTGTAGAGCTCCTTAAGCATCCACCAGAGAGTTTCAATGTATTTGTTGTCGAAAGTAATGTAGGGATGGTCGAGATCTACCCAATAGCCCATTTTCCTGGTCAGGTCATCCCATTTGTCCTTATACCTCAATACTGCTTCGCGGCATTTCTGGTTATACTCCTCAACGCTGATTTTCTTTCCGATATCTTCTTTGGTGATTCCCAGTTCTTTTTCAACGCCCAGTTCAACGGGAAGACCGTGCGTATCCCAACCGCCTTTTCGCTTTACCTGGAATCCTTTCATGGTCTTATAGCGGCAGACCAGGTCTTTCAAAGTGCGGCTGATCACGTGGTGAATTCCGGGCAAACCATTCGCACTTGGAGGGCCCTCATAAAACACAAATGGAGGTGCTCCGTCCCTCAACGACACACTTTTCTCAAATGCCTGGCTTTCATTCCATTTACCAAGCATCTCCTGTTCTATTGAAGGCAAGTTCAGTTTCTGAAATTCGCGGTATCTCTCTGCCATATCTGAAACGTCGGAAAAATCACAAATAAAAAATGGGCGAAGTTACTGAATCATAGGCAATTTTCATGGTGATATGAAGATTAGCGATGATATCATTCATTCAAAATGTCAAGGAAAGTTTAAACTTCTTATCCACCGTCTAAATGCTTACACTTAGATCGTTACTTTTGGCATAGTTTATGGGTTTAAATGCGAGTGATTCGGAAAAATGTGACGAGTGATACAACAACAGATTAATATTATTGAACATAGTTCTAATGGTTTTTTTTCTACGGTTTAGGGTTTAGGGGTTAATAAGGGGAGTATTCCTACTCCCCTTCCTTTTTTCTATACCGGTACTTCTTTTTAAGCTGTTTCCCTTCGATAACTTACAGGATCCACTTCTCTGAAAAATCTCAGCATTTTTCAACCACTCTAACATCGCGATTTTTCACACCCGTTTTTAGTTCTGATATTCCTGTGAGAAAAGCGAAAATCTATTATTCAAATCCGTGAAAGACTGAACTGTTAGTGGCCAAGGTCCGGAAAAACTATCTTAATTATAGAGCCCTCCAGTTTTGGGGGGCTTTACGATTCGGAAGCCTGGTGTTAGTTTGATGGCGTGCTCTTTCTTTTCTGCCGCACATTCTTATATATCTTCACTGCAGCCATCAGCACCATTATCAATGCAGCGAGTCCTGCTAATCCCCACAACCAACTCATCCCCTGTTTCACCACAGCAAGAAATACAATTGCAAAAAGAAAAATTGTAGATACTTCGTTCCAGATGCGCAGTTGATATGATGTATACCTGAACACCTGCTTCATCTGTTGCTTATATATATAATGGAGGGAAAGATGGTATGCAAATAAGCCTGCAACAAAAACGAGTTTTATCATCAGCCAGAGTGGCAATGCACCCAGCATAGTCCAGGTAAGCACACCGAACACCAGCGTGAGTATTGCCGATGGCCATGTGATTACAAGCCATAGTCGCCTGATCATTAGCGAGAGCTGTTGCAACAATATCGAGCGGGCAGGCTCTTCTTTTTCATTTGCTTCTGTGTGATAAACAAAAAGCCGCACGATGTAAAACAAACCTGCAAACCAGGTTACAACAAAAATGACGTGCAATGCTTTTATATAGAAATACATGATCAGAATTCGCTAATCCACTTTTGCAAAGCTTTCACCCACAACGGATGCGTGTTGAGGCAGGGAATCATGGTATACGATTCACCTCCGGCTTCCATAAATACTTCTTTGCCTCTCTCTGCAATTTCTTCCAACGTTTCGAGGCAGTCGCTCACAAATGCAGGACAAAGAATAATTAAACGTTTTATTCCTTCTTTAGGCATTTGTTCCAGTCGCACATCGGTAAATGGTTCCAGCCAGCCTTTACCAAGCCGCGATTGGAACGAATTGCTATACTTACCGGCCGGAATCCCTAATTGTTTTGTAACCAATTCTGTTGTTGTAAAACATTGGTGCCGGTAGCAGAATGCATGAGCCGGCGATGGATTCTGACAACAATCTGCTTTTTTTAAACAATGATCCCCGGTTATATCGCTTTTCCTGATGTGTCGTGCCGGAACTCCGTGATAACTAAATAAGATATGATCGTATTCTCCACTTACATATGGCTTCATACTGTCGGCCAACGCCTCAATATATTCCGGCTCATTGTAATATGGTTTTAGAAATCTGAGCTTGAAGTTGTATTTCTTCTCTTCGTATGTTTTCCTTGCGTATTCAACAGCCGTTTCGAACGACGACATTGCATAATGGGGATAAAGCGGAACCGCAACTACTTCCTCCAGATCCGGGGCGCGTTCCAGCAATCTGTCAAAGGCTGCAGCAGGAGTAGGATTACCATAGCGCATGGTGATTTCTACTGGTAGCTGGATAAGATCTTCCAGCGCCGCACGAAGTTGTTTGCTGATTACGATGAGTGGCGAACCTTCAGACGTCCAGATGGTTTTATATGCCTCCGCTGATTTTGGAGCGCGGAAAGGAACAATAATGCCTTTGACGAGCAATGCGCGGGATAAGTATGGTTTATCAATAACCCGTTCGTCCATTAAAAACTCGTCTAAATATCTTTTCACATCGGCAACAGATGTTGAATCCGGCGAGCCCAGGTTCATCAGCAAAATGCCACGTTTCTTATCGCTTGTCATGGATTGCAAAATTAAGGGCGGCGCGCGCAAGGGCAATAAAGAACTGCCAGGCGCAGCAAGAATATGAGGGGTAAGTTGTAAAATGACATTCCAATGACAGTTAAAACATACCTATTCTGGACAGGTGAGAGTATTTTTGTACCCGACAGAGATGGAAATGTACGGACCCACCCACCACGATATTTCAAGGTTTTACGTAGCAGGGAACAATTATAAAAAGACGGATGCATCAACTCGCGGTCAATACGCGGTAACCACCGATCAGTGCGCCCAGATACTCACCCAATCAACGAAGTACGGCATTACGGAAATGTTCATTCTTTCCACCTGTAACCGCACTGAGATTTACGGAATTGCAAATGATCCGGACGACCTGATCCAATTATTATGCTCATACACTTCGGGCAGCATAGATACATTTAAAGAAAAGGCTTATGTACGAAATGGCACCAAAGCCATTCAACATTTATTTAATGTATCGGCCGGGCTTGATTCACAGATTCTGGGCGACTACGAAATTGTTGGCCAGATCAAACAAGCGGTAAAGTTTGCGAGAGAGCACAATCGTATCGGCTCATTCATCGAACGGCTATTTAATTCTGTATTGCAGTCGTCGAAAACCATCAAAAATCAAACTGAACTCAGCGGCGGCACAGTATCGGTGTCGTATTCTGCCGTACAATATATCTGGAAAGAGATCAGCGAGCTCGCTGGCAAAAAAATACTGCTTGCCGGTATTGGTAAAATTGGACGGAATACCTGCAAAAACCTGGTAGATTATCTTCCAACCAGGAACATCACACTTATCAATCGCACGGATGCCAAAGCGGAATCGCTTGCAGCCGAAATGGGGCTTAACTACGCTCCGTATGCGCAACTGATGGACGAAGTAAGATCTGCAGACATTATCCTGGTAGCTACCAACTCTGCAGAGCCTATCATCAGGCCCGTTGATTTCGACGGATACCAGCGCAAACTCATTATCGATCTTTCTATTCCTTACAATGTGGATCCACTTTGTAAGAATATCAATGGCATCACGCTTGTGAATGTAGACGAGTTGAGCAAATTGAAAGACACCACACTACATAAACGCCGCGCGGAAGTTCCAAAGGCTGAAAAGATCATTGCTACGCACATGGCCGACTTCTTCGAATGGTATGAGATGCGTAAACACGTGCCGGTATTAAAAGCGGTAAAACTGAAACTGCACGAAATTTATGGTAACCCGACTATGAAAAGCGCAATGTATGCAGGGTGTACCGATAGTACTACTACAATAGACCACAACGAACAAATTCAGAAAGTAATTAACGGCATGGCAGTTAAGATGCGCCGCCAGAACAATCGCGGCTGCCATTACATAGAGGCCATCAATGAATTTATGTCAAGGGGTGTAAACTGAGAGCAATGACTACACCGATTAGGATAGGCACCCGCGAAAGCAGGCTCGCAATCTGGCAGGCTGGTGAGGTTCAGAAAAAATTACTCGCCAACGGCTATCACTCAGAACTTGTTTATATAAAAAGCGAGGGCGATATCGACCTGAGCACGCCATTGTATGAAATGGGTGTACAGGGAATATTTACCCGCAGCCTCGATGCCGCACTGCTGGCAAACAGGATAGACGTAGCTGTTCACTCAATGAAAGATGTGCCTACCCAATTGCCGCCGGGTATAGTTCAGGCAGCCGTATTGCCTCGTGGTGTGGTGAACGATCTTGTCGTGTTTAAACACAATGCCGCCTTTATGAACGATCATGAAGGCGTAGCCGACGTTGCTACCAGCAGCATCCGCAGGCGCGCGCAATGGCTACACCGCTATCCCAATCATCGCATTCATAATCTTCGCGGGAACATGCAAACACGTCTCGAAAAACTCTACCGCGAAAAATGGGATGCAGCCATATTTGCGCAGGCTGGATTGCAACGCATTGACCTGCGACCTGAAAACAGCATTGAACTCGACTGGATGTTGCCAGCACCCGCGCAGGGCGCCGTTGTAGTGGTTGCCAGGCAGAACGACGCCAAAGTATTGGAAGCGTGCAGCACCTTCAACGATCGCGACACGGCAATATGCACCCATGTTGAGCGCAGTTTTTTGCGTGGTGTGCTCGGTGGATGTTCCACGCCCGTGAGCGCATTGGCAACAATACGCCAGGGAATGGTACACTTCAAAGGAAACATGTATTCACCCGATGGAAAAACAAAGGCGGAAATCGAAAACAAAGCGCCTGTTGCCGACAGTTCTGAACTGGGACGGAAATGTGCCGAGGAAATCCTTCGAAATGGCGGAGAAGAAATCAACCGGTTGATTCGCGAACAGATGAACAAAATAGCGTCGGCATGAGCACGCATTCAGTGTTGTCGACAAAACGGTTGAATGATGACCTTCACAAATTTGCTACTGCCTGCGGCATCAACGTAATTGAAGAAGAACTTACACGGATTGAGTTGCTGAATGGCGATGAGTTGCGTGCGGTGGTGAACGAAGTTCACGATGAACTTGTGATCTTTACAAGCAGAAATGCGGTGAGTGCAGTATCACAGCTGTTAAATGATAAAGAAAAAAGCAAAAACTGGAAAGTATATGCAGTTGGCGCCGGTACCGCGAAGGTTGTGTCGGATCTGTTGCTTGCAAAAGTTGTTAATGAGCCCGCGGGCGATGGCTCGCGGCTTGCAAAAATGATAATTGAAGCTGAAACCCCGGGAAATGCCGTTTTCTTTTGCGGCGACAAACGAAGAGACGTTGTACCCGACGCTCTTATAAAAGCCGGCTTCCGGCTGAAAGAATTTGTTGTTTATCAAACCATCCTTACGCCTTTGAAAAATCAGCATGATGTTGATGGCATTCTGTTTTTCAGTCCTACAGCAGTACAAAGTTTTTTCTCTGCCAACAACATCAGCAGCAACGTGGTTTGTTTTGCAATCGGCAACACCACCGGAAATGAATTAAGAAAGTTTACTACAAACAAAATAATCACTGCCGCTGAGCCTTCTGAAAAAGAAGTAATACAACTTGCAGCAGACACCTTGAATTAATAAAGCATGAAACTCAGAAACGACTTATTGTTACGGGCACTCAGGCAGGAAAATGTGGAGAGGCCTCCCGTATGGATGATGCGTCAGGCGGGAAGGTATCTTCCCGATTATATGAAGCTCAAAGAAAAATATTCCTTCTTTGAAAGGTGTCAGACTCCGGAACTCGCTTCCGAAATCACCATCCAACCGGTTGAACAGGTTGGTGTAGATGCTGCAATCATATTCTCGGATATCCTGGTGGTGCCGCAGGCGATGGGTCTCGAAGTGCAGATGGTGGAAGGTAGGGGCCCTCTCCTCCCCGATCCGGTTAAACAATATTCAGATTTATCGAGGCTGCGTATTCCCGATGTAGACGAGGCATTGAATTACGTATTTGATGCCCTGGCACTTACGAAACAACGCTTAAACGGCCGTGTGCCCCTTATCGGATTTGCCGGTGCACCCTGGACGCTGCTTTGTTATATGGTGCAGGGAAAAGGATCAAAAACCTTCGACGACGCGAAGGCATTTTGTTTCACTCAGCCGGAAACTGCTCACCAGCTGCTGCAGATGATCACCGACACTACTATCGCTTACCTTAAGGGCCAGGTGAAAGCAGGAGCCGATGTAATTCAATTGTTCGATTCGTGGGGTGGCTTATTGTCGCCTGCCGACTTTGAAAAATATTCACTGAAATACATGCGACAGATCATCGCGGCCCTCAAAGATGAGGTGCCTACGATTCTGTTCGCGAAAGGCGCATGGTTCGCACTTGACGAGATGAGTAAAACAGGCGCCAGTGCCCTGGGTATCGACTGGTGCGTATCAGCTAAAAATGCAAGGTATTTCGCCGGAAATAACATCACACTGCAGGGCAATTTCGATCCGGCCCGATTGTTGGCTCCCATCCCTGAAATCAGGAGTGCCGCGCATGAGATGATTTCTTCGTTTGGGGCACAACGTTATATTGCCAACCTCGGCCATGGAATTCTCCCGAATGTTTCGCCCGACCATGCCCGCGCATTTGTAGATGCAGTGAAAGAATGGACACCGAGGGAAGTACCTGAACCAAACAGCATAGCATGACGATTAAAGACCAGTTTTTGCGATACATCACTGGCTTGCAAACAGAAATATGCAATGCCCTGGAAAAAGCAGATGGAAGTGCGTCGTTCATTACTGATGAATGGCAGCGACCTGAGGGTGGAGGCGGAGTGTCGCGCGTAATTTCAAAAGGAAAAGTGTTTGAAAAAGGTGGAGTTAACATTTCCGCCGTTGAAGGTGAATTACCCCAGCAGATGCGCGAAACTTTTGGTGTAACCGGCAGAAACTTTTTTGCGTGTGGACTCTCACTCGTAATTCACCCGGTTAATCCGTATGTTCCGACAGTACACGCTAACTGGCGATATTTTGAGTTGTATAACGACGAGGGAAAAACTATCGACTCATGGTTTGGCGGAGGCTCGGACCTCACCCCTTATTTCATTTTTGAAGAAGACGGCATTCACTTCCATAAAACGTTGAAAGAGGCCATCGAGCCCTTTGGCGCGGAGCTGTATGCGAAATATAAATTGAACTGCGATCAATACTTTGTGAACAAACACCGCAACAATGAAGCGCGTGGTATAGGTGGAGTTTTTTATGATTATCTCCGCCCGATAGACCCGGAACACGCGCAGCAGCTGGTAGATTTCCAGAAGGCTAATGGCGGTGCATTTCTTAAATGTTACCTCCCGATTGTTGAACGAAGAAAAGATATTCCCTTTGGAGAAAAGGAAGTACACTGGCAGGAGATACGAAGAGGAAGATATGCAGAGTTTAACCTGGTTCATGATCGTGGCACACTATTCGGCCTGCGAACAAACGGTCGTATCGAATCAATACTGATGAGTATGCCACCGCGTGCCCGATGGGAATACAACTACACACCAGAGCCCGGTAGTGAAGAAGCAAAACTGATGGAATATCTTAAACCCAGGGAGTGGGTTAAATAACAGAATAAAAGATCTTTCATAATATGATCAAACGTCCAAGAATACTGAGAAGATCAACAGCAATACGGTCGATGGTTGCAGAAACGGTATTGTCGCCGGCCAACTTCATTGCTCCGCTTTTTGTGATCGAAGGAACAGCTTCGCGTGAAGAGATTTCGTCGATGCCTGGCTATTTCAGGGTAACTCCCGATGTGTTGAAAACTGAAGTAAAGGAGTTGTGGAAACTCGGAATCCGCTCGGTGCTTCTGTTTATTAAATGCCCGGACGAATTGAAGGATAATCGCGGTAAAGAAGCATTGAATGATGATGGACTGATGCAACGCGCGATCAAAACCGTGAAAGACGCTGAGCCTGAAATGCTGGTGATGACGGATGTTGCGCTCGATCCGTATTCATCGTTTGGACATGATGGCATTGTAGACGGTACAGAAATACTCAACGATGCTACAGTATCTGTGCTTGCAGAAATGAGTGTGAGCCATGCCCGCGCAGGTGCCGACATAGTAGCACCCAGCGACATGATGGACGGCCGCGTTCTCGCGATACGCAACGCACTCGAACAACATGGTTTCACGAAAACAGGCATCATGAGTTACAGCGCTAAGTATGCATCGTGCTTTTATGGACCGTTCCGCGATGCACTCGACAGCGCTCCGGGATTTGGTGACAAGAAAACATACCAGATGGATTTCGCCAACCGGAAAGAAGCGATTCGCGAAACATTGCTGGATATTGATGAAGGTGCCGACATTGTAATGGTGAAACCAGCTCTTGCTTATCTCGACATCATTCGTGAAGTAAAAAACGCGGTGAATGTTCCTGTAAGTGCATACCAGGTGAGTGGCGAATACGCTATGATTAAGGCTGCATCAAAAATGGGCTGGCTTACCGAAGAAAAAGCGATTATCGAAACACTTACATCGATCAAAAGAGCTGGTGCCGATTTGATTGCGACATATTTCGCAAAGGACGCTGTGAAACTCATTAATGGCTAGCGATTTTAAAACAATTCCCAAATGGTTTATCAATCCAAAAGGAGTACAGAGCTTTTTGCACGCGCACAACAATCAATACCAGGTGGCGTAAACTCACCGGTACGTGCTTTCAGGAGTGTTGGTGGCGACCCGGTTTTTATAAAGCGTGCCGAAGGGGCATACCTGTATGATGTAGACGGAAACAGGTACATCGATTATATCAACTCCTGGGGGCCGATGATTTTGGGTCATGCCTATAAGCCCCTGGTAGATGCAGTGCAGCAGAAAGTTTTAGAATCCACTTCTTTTGGAGCACCTACAGAGTTGGAAATAGAAGTAGCAGAGCTGATCAAAAGCATGGCGCCGAATGTTGACCTCGTTCGCATGGTGAACAGCGGCACAGAAGCGTGTATGAGCGCGATCAGGCTCGCCAGGGGTTATACGGGCAAAAATAAGTTCATCAAGTTTGAAGGCTGTTATCATGGTCATGCAGATGCATTTCTCGTTAAAGCAGGAAGCGGCGTAGCCACGCTACAGATCCAGGCAGTGCCCGGAGTGACCGAAGGTGTAGCGATTGATACCTTAACTGCACCATTCAACGACCTCGAAGCTGTTCAGAAATTGGTTAAGGCGCATTCTAATGAAATAGCCGCGATAATAGTAGAACCGGTTGCAGGCAACATGGGTTGTATTTTGCCTGAACCAGGATTTCTTGAAGGACTACGTCAACTCTGTACCGGGAATGACATGCTTCTCATCTTCGACGAAGTGATGACAGGATTCAGGCTTGCTGCAGGTGGTGCGCAGGAAAAACTTAAGATAGACGCAGACCTGGTTACGTATGGAAAAGTGATAGGAGGTGGTATGCCTGTGGGAGCATTTGCCGGGAAAAAAGAAGTGATGTCGCACATCGCTCCTATTGGTAAAGTGTACCAGGCAGGAACGCTGAGTGGAAATCCAATTGCCATGACAGCGGGTTTCACCTTACTTTCTGAACTGAAAAAAAATCCGCGTATTTACGGGGAACTCGAACAGAAAGGAGCTTATCTCGAGCAGGGTTTAAGAAAGGTACTTGAATCTACAGGCAGACCATTTGTGATTAATAGAATGGGATCGATGATCAGCGTGCATTTTTCCGGAAAGCCTGTGCGCAACTTTGCGGATGCGGGCACGGCAGATAATGCATTTTTCAATCAATTCTTTCACGCCATGCTCAGGCGCGGAGTTTACCTTCCGCCAAGTGCATACGAAAGCTGGTTCATCAGTAATGCTGTTACTGGTAGTGACCTCGACAATACAATCAATGCAGCTGCAGAGGCTTTGAAAGAATTGAATAATTAATCAGAAAGATCAGGCAAGAAGTTCACATGGCTTGATGCCCGTGTGCTTCTTGAACGCCGTTGAGAAGTGTGAGATGGAAGAGTAACCCAGCATCATTGAAACGTCAGTTACGCTTAAACCTTTCTCATAAAGAAGATATCGCGCGTGTTCCATTCGCTGGCTCTGGTAGAAATCAAAAATGGTTGTTCCGAATAATTCTTTAAATCCTTTTTTCAGGTAACATTCGTTGATAGCCACTTTGCGGCTCAGTTCCTTGATCGTGATCGGCTCACCAATATGCTGTAACAGCACTTCTCTTGCGCGCACAATCTTTTCGCGGTCTGTTTCATTTGCCAGGAACTTACACTGGAATGTTTCAACGTCTTTCGCACCAAGCATACACTCCAGGCTAAAAAGGAGCAGCATTTGAGTCTGTGCGTTAACGTAAATGTTTTCGAGATTGTCGGTGTAGTTGTGGTTCAGCAATGCTTCCAGCACCATTGAACTTCTTCCGCAGATTGAAAGAATTTTCGCAAACGATGATGGATGGCGGAAGCTCAGGATATCGTCTGCAACCTTGCTGTCTTCGCCTGATGGTTTTGTGAAAAGTGCCAGGTGTTGGCTGGAAAAGCGGAAACTGAGCACGTCGAGCGTATCAAGCTTATTCGGGCAACTTCTATGTGCGCCATTCCGGCATTCACTACAGTTGCCGTTCTGCTGGTTGCAATACATTTTACCTGTTACACAAAACTTCAACTCCAGGTAATTTTCTTTCGGTGCGTCTTTCCTGAAATGATAAACCAACATGCCGGTATCGTCCACATTCCATTGGCTGTTACGCTGGTAACGCCTGATGTCATATTGAACAGAACCGGGAATCTGTTGTCCCTTTTCCTGCACCAGCACCAATTGGTCCTGCATTACAGGCTGTTTGTAAGCGAGATTTAATATGTCAGGAGGTTGAAACACGGGGTGCGAAGATACGGAAAAACTGAACCACAGTAGCATGGCCGGGCAGCCTAGTCGAAGCTTTGGTTGCTGGCTGCGGCGAGTTTGATGATACGGTCGAACTGCTCGGGTGTAAGGTCGTTGTAAAAGAAGTAAACGGGATCGATGCGCTGGCCATTTTTATGAACTTCGTAATGGCAATGTGGACCCGTTGATTTACCGGTACTGCCAACATAGCCGATTACATCGCCACGCTTAACCCGGTTGCCTACACGCACTTTCACGCGGTACATGTGGCCATACAGCGTTTCATAGCCATACCCGTGGTTAATGACCACGTAGTTTCCATAACCATTACCGACATTACCTGCAATTTTGACAACTCCATTTGCCGTAGCATAGATTGGGGTGCCCTGCGGAGCGGTAAAGTCGAGGCCAGCGTGAAAACGGGAAGTTTTATAGATGGGGTCGATACGGTAACCATAACCTGAGGCTACCCGTTTCAGGTCGGAGTTGCTGACCGGCTGGATTGCGGGTGTGCTGGCCAGCAGTTGTTCCTTATTTTTTATGAATTCATTGATCTGTTCGTACGACTTATCCTGGAAAGCCATCCTTCTCTCGAGCTTGTCGAGTGTCGATATTATTGATTCCTCAAGTTCAAACCGGTCCATACCCATTACGAGCCTCATTTCACGCTGCTGCTCCAGTTCAATCAGCCTTGCGCTGTCGGGTATCGGGTTCGATTCAAATATGGCCCGGTAAATTTCATTGTCTCTTTCTTCCAATTCACGCATACGCTGTTGCAGCTTTCTTGCCTTTTCGTCAATAACAAGGTAATTCTCGCGAAGCGCATAGTTCTGCTGCTTTAGTCTTTGTTCGTTTGCAGAGGGAAAGTAGCGGTATGCAACAGATACAATGATGATGGCGGTAACAATAGCAGCCGAAATAAAGCCAAGTACCCGCAACAGCTTAACTCTTAGCGGAGTTTCTAGCTTTTCATAGCGAAGTGAATTGGTGTTATAATAGTACTTGACTTTTTTCATGAACAGATTTACAGGACACCGGCAGTCAATTTCCTTAATTTCGCACCACCTTTGAAGGAGCCAAAATAAAGAAAAATAATTACAGGCTCAAGCCGAAGGTGCCGACCGTAGCGTCGGTACTTGTGCCGACCATAGCGTCGGCATAAAAAATGATGCAGCATATGATGAACAGCGCAGAGATACGACAACTTTTCCTTGATTTCTTTCGTTCGAAATCACACACCATTGTGGCCTCCGCACCAATCGTAGTTAAGAACGATCCCACGCTGCTGTTCACCAACGCAGGCATGAACCAGTTTAAAGATTACTTCCTGGGGAACCGTAAACCCGAACACCGCCGTGTAGCCGATACCCAAAAGTGTTTACGCGTAAGTGGTAAACACAACGATCTTGAAGAAGTGGGCGTAGATACATATCATCACACCATGTTCGAGATGCTCGGCAACTGGAGCTTTGGAGACTATTTTAAAAAAGAAGCCATCGAATGGAGCTGGGAACTGCTTACACAAATCTATAAACTGGATAAGGAACGTTTATACGTTACCTATTTTGAAGGCGACCACGGTGAAAATCTTCCCGCCGACCAGGAGGCATTTGCCGAGTGGTCGAAATATGCAAAGCCCGGTCATATTCTAAAGGGTAATAAAAAAGATAATTTTTGGGAAATGGGCGACACCGGCCCATGTGGACCCTGCTCCGAGATTCACTACGACGGACGCAGCGATAAGGAAAGAGCTGAAACGGAAGGAGGCTCACTGGTGAACAAAGATCACCCACAGGTAATAGAAATCTGGAACAATGTGTTTATCCAGTTCAACCGGTTAAAGGATGGTTCTCTTCAGCAATTACCTGAAAAGCACGTAGACACAGGAATGGGATTCGAACGCCTCGTTCGCGTGATACAGGGTAAACAGAGCAACTACGACACCGACATATTTATTCGCACCATTGAGGCCACCGAAAAGATTACAGGAAGGAAATATGACTTTGGCGATAGCCGCGAGGCCATCGCATTCCGTGTACTGGCCGATCACATTCGTGCCATATCATTCACCATTTCTGATGGTCAGCTTCCGTCAAATACGGGTGCCGGCTATGTAATACGACGCATATTGCGAAGGGCAGTAAGATATTATTACGCGGCCCTCGACTTTAAGGAACCACTGTTATACCGCCTTGTACCGGTGATTGCAGATCAGTTTGCAAATGTTTTTCCCGAATTAAATGAGCAGAAAGACTTTGTAGCACGGGTAATAAAGGAAGAAGAAGAAGCTTTTATGCGAACGCTTTCGAAAGGCATCAGCTATTTCGAAGAACATATCAGCGACCTGGATTCAAGATTAATTTCAGGACCGTTCGCATTTACACTTTTTGATACCTATGGATTTCCCATAGATCTCACGCTTTTGATGGCGAAAGAAAAAGAATTCGAGGTAGATATGGCCGGGTTTGAACGTTCGCTGCTCGAGCAAAAGAACAGAAGCCGCGCTGCTACCGCAATTGATACGGAGGATTGGGTAATTCTCAATGAAGCATCAGGTAGTCATTTTGTAGGCTATGATGAACTCGCTGCCAACACCAAAGTGTCACGTTACCGTAAGGTAAAAAGCAAAGGAAAAGAACACTACCAGCTTGTGCTCGACAGCACTCCGTTCTATGCAGAAAGTGGTGGACAGGTGGGCGATAAAGGAACACTGCAATTTGAAGGCGAATCCATTGCTGTTGTCGACACCAAAAAAGAGAATAATGTAATTGTTCACTTCACTGAAAAATTGCCTGTTTCCATCGATGGACCAGTGGTGGCAAAAGTGAACGCCGAACTGCGCCGGAACGCTGCATATAATCACACGGCCACTCATTTGTTACATGCAGCTTTGCGGAAAGTTCTCGGTGAACACGTTACCCAAAAAGGATCGCTGGTATCGCCCGATGTTTTACGTTTCGATTTTTCGCATTTCGCTAAAATGACCGATGGAGAGATTGCGGAGGTAGACAGAATCGTGAATGAAAAAATTCGTGAAAACTTCCCGGTAATCATTCGTGAAATGCCTCGCGACGAAGCCTTGAAACTGGGCGCCATGGCTCTATTCGGCGAAAAATACGGCGACAGGGTTCGGGTGGTAACAATAGATCCGAATTTCTCAGTTGAATTATGCGGCGGCACTCATGTTGGTCACACCGGAATGATCGGGGTGTTTACAATAGTTTCTGAGTCTGCCGTTGCTGCCGGCGTACGACGCATAGAAGCTTTTACAGGAGCTACAGCAATGGATTACATCGGCGACAAAATAAAACAGGCCAAACAGATCGGTGACCTTTTAAAGTCGAAAGATCCATTCCGCTCAGTAGAAAAGCTGCTCGAAGACAAAGCGTCTCTTGAAAAGCGACTTGACGCCATGGAAGCGAGGTTATTGGTCCAGGTTAGAAATGAACTACTCCAGAAGGATGAAATTATAAACGGTGTAACGTTTGTCTCCGATATCGTTGAGGTAAGCAGCGCCGATGCACTTAAAAAACTTTGCTACGATTTACGAACCAGGTTGAACGACTATGTAGCAGTAGTGGCCGCAAACATCGGCGGCAAACCATTTGTTGCAATAGGCATATCAGAAACTGTAGCCGCTGCCCGTAATCTCGACGCAGGTAAGCTTGTGAAAGAAGTGGTAGCTCCCCTCATTAAAGGTGGCGGCGGAGGACAAAAAACCCTGGCCACTGCCGGCGGACAGGATGCTTCAAATCTCCAGCAGGTTATAGAAGCCGTAAAAAAATTGATCTGACTGAATGGGCAGATGGCAGAGCGCAAATGCGCTTTCAGCTTCTATATCAACGTTTCACATCTCACAGCAACATTCTAAAATTAACATTTCCGAAAACTTTCGTATTTGGTTAAATGCCCTATATTTGATGTACGAAATTCGACGTACATTATTCAACCTCAAAAATTCTTTTGTATGAAACGATACTTATGGATGATGGCAGCAGCGCTTGTTTTCACAGGTTACAGCGCCATAGCCCAGGACACAAGGCCGGATGCTGATGAAGAAGAGACCGATGTTGAAAAGATGGATAAGGAAAATGAGAAAGGGAAACTGAATGAGTACGATGAAATAATAATTAAGAGAAAAGGCGACGATAAGGATAGCAAGGTAACGGTGGAGATCAGGGATGGAGAAGTGTTTGTAGATGGTAAGCCAATAGATGAATATAAAAATGACGAGCTGAGTGTGAGGAAGAGAAGCATGAACAGGTACCATTTACGTGGTCCGGGTTCTGCCTTCCGTTTTGAAGGTGACGACTGGCTGAAAGAGAATGATTTTATGATGGGCAACGATGTAGCGTTCCTTGGCGTATCTACTGAAGGTAGCAGCAAGGGCGCGAAAGCGACTGAAGTGACTAAAAACAGCGCGGCCGAGAAAGCGGGACTGAAGTCGGGCGATGTGATCACTGCAGTTGGCGATAAGAAGACTTTTGATCATGAGCAGCTTTCGGCAGCGATCAAAGACAAGAAACCTGGCGACAAAGTGGAAATCGTTTACGAGCGTGATGGCAAGAAGTCAAAAGCTACGGCTACCCTGGGCAGTCGCAAAGCGCCTGTTATGTCGTTCCGCAATTTTGAAGGAGTTCCGCCGATGGCTTTCGAATACAATGGACCAGGCAACATGCCCCCCATGTTTGAAATGAGAAGCAAAGGCAGGTTGGGCATTAAAGCTCAGGATACTGAAGATGGAAACGGAGTGAAGGTGCTTGAAGTGGAAGATGGCTCGGCGGCCGAAAAAGCCGGAATTAAAGCCGACGATATCATCACCTCATTTGAGGGGAAAAAGGTAAACAGCGCCACTGAACTCGCCCAGGCTGCGAGGGAAGCACGTGAAAAGGCGACACTCAAAGTAGATCTGAAGAGAAATGGAAAACCGCAGACAATAGAAGTAAAAGTTCCAAAAAAATTGAAGACCGCAAATCTGTGATCTTCAAAAGAATCGATTTTTAGTTTCATGACTACTCTCAGAAAGGAGCCGCTTTTATCTAAAAGCGGCTTTTTTTGGTACTTTTGACCACTTAAATCAATCAAAATCAAACAAAGCAAGGCCATCGAAGTGGACAGCGGTTTTGAAACGGTGATCGGCTTGGAAGTTCACGCCCAGCTGCTGACGAACAGCAAGCTTTTTTGTGGCGACAGCGCAAATTTCGGAGCTGAGCCAAATACCAACGTTTCTCCCATTACCCTTGGGCATCCCGGCACATTGCCGATGCTCAATAGAAAAGCTGTGGAATATGCGGTAAAGCTGGGGCTTGCCTGCAACTGCAGCATTACCCGGAACAACTACTTTGCCCGCAAAAACTATTTCTATCCGGATCTTCCCAAAGGATACCAGATATCACAGCACACCTCTCCCGTGTGCGTAGGCGGATTTGTCAGGATAAAGACATCTGCCGGAACCAAAGACATCGAACTTAACCGCATTCACCTCGAGGAAGATGCAGGTAAAAGTCTGCACGACGTTGATGAAAACGCCACTGCAATCGACTTTAACCGCGCAGGTGTGCCGTTGGTGGAAATTGTTACGGAACCCTGCCTTTCTTCCGGAGATGAAGCTTACGCCTACCTGACGGAATTGCGTAAGATATTACGCTACCTCGGTGTGTGCGACGGAAATATGGAAGAAGGAAGTATGCGATGCGATGCTAACATTTCCGTTCGCAGGAAAGGCGAAACACGTTTGGGTACTAAGGTAGAAGTGAAGAACCTGAACAGCATCCGTAACGTGAAGCGTGCGATTGAATTTGAATCGCAGCGACTGATTGAAATTCTATCGAAGGGAGAAGAAGTGATACAGCAAACACGCAGCTTCGATGCTGCCAACGGAACCACATTTGCATTGAGAAGCAAAGAAGAAGCAAACGACTACCGGTATTTTGCTGATCCTGACCTGGTGCCTTTCGAAGTAAGTGAAGAACTGATTTCAGGTATCAGGGCTGCCATTCCAATGCTGCCGGAACAGCGGATAGAAAAATACATGCAGAAATTTCAATTACCAGAATACGACACCGCCGTGATAACGGAAGAACGCGATTTTGCTGATTATTTCGAAAAGGTAATTGAACATACAGGCAACTACAAATCGGCAAGCAATTGGATGCTCGGACCTGTAAAATCGCACCTGAATGAAAACGGATTGACAATAAAAGAATTTGCATTGCCCCCTGCTGCAATTGCAGAGATGATCGCATTGTGCGATGAAGGCAAGGTCAATTTTTCAACAGCTTCCTCGGTCATTTTCCGGGAGTTGATAAAAGACCCTTCGAAGAAAGCAGACAATATAGTTTCGGAAAAGAATTTAGCCCAGGATGCAGGTGAATCAGAGATAAACAACTGGGTAGATGAAGTTTTGAAAAAAATGCCCGATAAGGTTACTGAATACAGGAAGGGTAAAAAAGGCCTGATCGGACTTTTCGTAGGTGAAGTAAAGAAAGTATCGCGGGGAAAAGCAGATCCTAAACTTACCAATGAAATCTTATTACAAAAATTAAAGAGTTAGATATGATTTTGCGAACAGTATTGTTCCTGTTTTCCACTGTGTTGCTATTTGCGTGCAAAAACGAGCCTGAGGCTTCCAAGGTTCAGGTGTCAGGACAAGTGAAGAATATAGAACAGTTGAAATCACAGTATCCCATGATGTTCCCGGGAGATTCACTGAAAGTCGTTTTGCACGAAGTTCCCTTCGGAAGCGAGCACCAGCCGATTCAACTCGACAGCGCTTATGTTTCAGTGAGCAATCCTGAATTCCACCTCGAAGCACAAGCGGTGAATCAAAGCCTTTACGATGTAACCATTGAAAACGGCCCCATGATTCCTCTTGTGAACGATGCTCCTGCAAAACTGGAAATCGACCTTGTTGGCAACGATCGTTACTACGATGTAAGCGGATCTGAAGGGAGCCGATCGCTCCGCGAATTCATTTTCGGCTACAGCGAGAAAAGTACCGCCACCGGAAATGCTTTCAATACGCTCGATAGTCTTAAAGCCATCAACTCGAACGACAGTTCAATTATCAATGCGACAAAAGCCAAAAACACATCACTCACAGCATTAAACAGCTATGTGAGCCAGGAAGTAAATAAAGCCAATAATCCTTTGGTGGCCGCATTCGCACTTGGCGTAGCATCGAAAACATTCGACACCAACGAATACGATTCACTTCTGACAAAAACCATTGGCCGTTTTCCCAATGATGCAAATCTGCAATACCTGAAGAATCAGCTGCAAGCCGCCAAAGATCGCGAGGCTGCCATGCAACCTACATCGTGGGTAGGTAAACCTGCCCCTGAACTTGTGATGCCCGATGTGAACGGGAAAGATGTTTCACTCGCTTCCTTTAAAGGCAAATATGTTCTTGTTGATTTCTGGGCAAGCTGGTGCGGACCCTGCCGCGTAGAAAATCCAAATGTTGTTCGTGCTTTCCACACATTCAAAAACCGCAATTTCACCGTGCTTGGTGTATCTCTCGACAGGGAACGCGACAACTGGATAGAAGCTATTAAAAAAGATAATCTGGAATGGACACATATCAGCGACCTCGCATTCTGGAACAGCAAATCGGTAGACATTTTTAAGTTCCAGGGCATCCCCTACAACGTATTGGTAAATCCTGACGGAACAATCATCGCAGAAAATTTACGCGGAAGCGACCAGATGAACCGCCTTCAGCAGGAATTGGGAAATAGGTAAGGCGGAGGGCGAAGGGCAGAGGGCGGAGGGCGATATTTGAATACTAAACTCCTTCTTTCCCTTTTCCGGTTGTAAGTAAAAGTGCCGGAAGAAATACCAGGTTTGTAAATGTTGCCATCACCAACGTTAAAGAAGTTAGCCAGCCGAGAGCCTGCGTTCCGCCAAAACCACTGAAACAAAAAATTACAAATCCTGCAATAAGTACCAGCGAAGTGTAGATGATGCTGATCCCCGTTTTATGTATGGTGTCGATCACCACCTGTGTTGCAGATACCGATCTTCCTTTCAGTTCCTGTTTATAATTTACCAAAAAACGAATAGTAATATCGATAGCAATTCCCAGTGCAACAGAAAACACCAGGACCGTTGAAGGCTTTATTCGTACACCTGCCCAGCCCATTACTCCTGCTGTGATGATCAATGGAATAATATTCGGGATCAGTGAGCACAACAAAATCCGCAACGACCGGAAAAGGTATAGCATACAAAGAGCGATGAGCAGGAATGCCCACATAATACTTTCCTTTAGCCCATTGATAATAAATGCGGTCCCTTCCAGGAAGGTTACACTGCTACCTGTGAGCTGTACACGGTACGATGCGGTATCAAATATCTGTGTGCTTTTCTGATCTATTTCCGCCAACAGCTCGTGCAATCTCTTACTTCCTACATCGGCCATAGAAGCACTGACACGGGCACGCTGTCTTGTACTATCCATAAAGCTTTTTAC
>JAFAGE010000238.1 GCA_023423015.1 Bacteroidota bacterium | reverse complement strand
CCGGGTGATATCGTGAAAGCAGGCGATTTTGAATTCAACGTGCTGGAAGTTGAACGAAACAGGATCAAAAAGGTAAAAGTGACTATTCACCGATAATCTTCCTATGAACAGGTTCGGAAAAATATTTTTATTAAAGAGTGCTGTGTTTTTGTTGTGCCTCATGGCTATAGCATGTAATAGCGACTATACCATCCGGCAAAAGGGATATTTCAGGATAGACTTCCCCGAGCGGGCATATCAGACATTTGAAAGAGAAGGTTTTCCTTACACGTTTGAGTACCCGGTATATGCTACGGTAACCCAGGATACTACTTTCTTCGAAGACGAACCCGAAAATCCTTACTGGGTAAATATCGATTTCCCATCTTTAAATGGTAAGATCTATATCAGCTATAAAGATGTCCGGCGCAATGATTTTGATAAATTGGTCGACGATGCTTTCAAACTTACTTACAAACACAGCACCCGTGCTACCGCCATCAAAGATTCGCTGATGCAAACGCCCAATGGCGTAACAGGCATCTTCTTCCGGGTGGGTGGTAATGCAGCAACTGCAAAACAATTTTTCCTAACGGACTCTACCCGCCATTTTCTCCGTGGCGCCCTCTACTTCGACGCTACCCCTAACGCCGATTCACTTGGAATAGTAAACGACTTTCTTGAAGTGGATATGAAGAGGTTGATTAATACGCTTAGGTGGAAGTGAGGAAACGTGAGATGGCAGACGTGAGAGGTGAGAAGTGAAAGGTGAGCGGTGAGAAGTGAGCGGTGAAAGGTGAAAAGTTTCTTATCTCTCACATTTCTCTTTTGACCGCTCACCTTTCCAATCATTCCCCATCTTTCGTAAGCAAATACCTCGTCATGAATATTCCTGCGCCGTTGTTGCCGGGGCTAAGTGTGAGAGGTGTGGTTGAAACGAGTTTCCATCCTTTTGAGGTGAAGCTCTTCAATGTGTTCATTATCTGGTTTTCATTGCTTTTGATGTTTTTGAAATTGATACCTGCGAGGCTGAACAGGTTTTCGAGATCACGCTCTTCCTGGGCTCCGTCAGGGTGAGAGATAATCATTTTTGAACGGCCGATACCACCACCGACAACAGATTCAATCGTGGTGATCTGGGTGAACTGTTGCTGGGCAAACGAAACAGAAGCGAAGGCACAAATTACAATTACTAAGGCCAGGAGTTTTTTCATTTTTTGTAGAGTTTGGCGCAAAATAAATGCAATTTTTATTGGTTACGTTTACCGATTATCACAACATTTTTAAATTTTTTCGTGTGACCCTCAAGGTTAAAGATGTCGGTCATCAATATGTACGGTCCCGGAGGAAGAGCCTTATTTTTATCATCCTGACCATCCCACCGGAATAGATTTGTGGTTCCCAATGGTACATTTTTCAGGAGGTATTTTGCCCTTCGACCCACCACGTCAAAAATTGCCGCATTAGCTACAAAGCCGGGAGCCGCAAGCTTAATAGTTAGTTGTACAAAATCATCCAGGCCGTCATTGTCGGGTGAGAAAACCTTCGGTTGAACTGTGAGGATATCACTTTCAATTTCCGAACTCCTGTGCTGAGAGTTTCTGCGACCGGGAGTGCCGTACCCCGACGATGAAGAAGCGGAGGCCCAGTTGTAATGGTTCTGGGTAGCGTCTTCCAGGCTTACGCGTTCCAAAGAAACTCCCGTGGGATCGTCAATCAGGCTGAAATGCCACTTATCCTGGTAAAACAGTTCATCACAAATAGTACTGTCGTAATCGTGGAGCACGACTACCGTCCCTTCTTTGTCGTTGTAAGATGGCAATGAAGAAAGTTCACATACTATCGCGGTGTCGGGTATATAATAATAACTGCGCAGCCAGGCTGAATCTGCGGTCAGCACCAGGTAGTTGCCCGCAGGCAATATTAACGTTTCACGGCTGATTCTTTTTACGGACGATATTTTACCGCGGGCATCGCGATTAGCTATCAGGTAGTGACTGAGGTTCAGCTCTTCGTTTGTGTGATTAACCAGCTCCACAAAATCAAACCCGGCTGTTGGCGGATTAAACATAACCTCGTTAATCTTCAAGCCGCACGTTGCCTGGCCATAGAGCCAGCTGGAAAGGAAACATGTTACTATAAGTAGTTGCAGCTTTAGCATGCTGCTAATTTGAGACACTGCAACAGGGGTTTACAACGTTAAATCCTTTTGCATGCAGGAGAAAAAAACATTATTTTTTGGTTTAATTCATTTTGTCGACTAATTTTGGCGCCTGATGAAAATCAATAAAAATACAAAGCGTACTAAGAAGCATTTCCAACCGGAAGGCAACTAGTATTTTTTGTGTTCTAGAAAATATGCAGCCTTCCCTTACCGGAAGGCTTTTTTATTATTAACCATAAAAAACCTCTCAGAAAAGAGGACAAAGGAGGATCCATGAAAGTTGCAGTTGTTGGCGCCACCGGACTTGTAGGCACCAAAATGTTACAGGTTTTATCTGAAAGAAAATTTCCGGTAACGGAGCTTATCCCCGTTGCTTCTGAAAAGTCGGTAGGCAAGGAAGTTGAATTTAAGGGAAAGGCTTACAAGGTGGTAAGCATGCAGGATGCCATTGCTGCAAAACCTGCAGTGGCAATCTTTTCAGCAGGCGGAAGCACCTCATTGGAATGGGCTCCAAAATTTGCTGAAGCCGGCATCACTGTAATTGACAACTCTTCTGCGTGGAGAATGGATCCGGCGAAAAAGCTCGTTGTACCTGAGATCAATGCCGACAGTCTTACCAAAGAAGACAAGATTATTGCAAATCCCAACTGTTCCACCATTCAAATGGTTGTTGCCCTCAACCCTCTGCACAAGCGTTATAAAATCAGGAGGATTGTGGTGTCTACATACCAGAGCGTTACCGGAACCGGTAAAAAAGCGGTAGACCAGTTAATGGGCGAACGCAGCAAAGCGCTGAAAGGTTCAAATGGTGAATACCCGATGGCATATAAATACCCGATTGATTTGAATGTGATTCCACAGATCGACGTTTTCCTCGACAATGGGTACACCAAAGAAGAAATGAAAATGGTGAAGGAAACTGTAAAGATCATGCGCGATGAATCTATTCGCGTTACATCAACCACAGTTCGTATTCCTGTAATGGGAGGTCATAGTGAGAGTGTGAATGTTGAGTTTGAAAATGATTTCGACCTCACGGATGTTCGTAAAATTCTATCTGAAGCCCCAGGGGTTGTGTTGGTTGATGATCCGGCAACACAGCAATATCCGATGCCAATGGATGCCCACGATAAAGATGAAGTATTTGTTGGCCGTTTACGTCGCGACGATACTCAGCCCAACACTTTAAATATGTGGATAGTGAGCGACAATCTCAGGAAGGGAGCAGCAACAAATGCAGTTCAGATTGCTGAATACCTTTCGCAAAACGGTTTGTTGAACTAATCAGATACGTGCCCAGTTTTCGCCGCTTTTGATGCGATACATGGTCATTTCGCTGACGCCAAATTTTTCAGCGAGTTTTTTGATCGTTAGTTTCCGCTTCGAATCGTCGAGCATTTTTTTAATACTACGCACCTGCGTTGCATTTAGTTTCAGGCCGATATTTCTATTGGCCTGAACTTTTTTATACGCAATCTTGGCAGGACTTTTCTGTTGATGTTCGATCATCTCAGGCAGAGTTGCCCACTTCAGGTTTTTAACGGAGTTGTCGAGTTTGTTGTGATTTAAATGAATCACAAACTTTGCTTTTGCGGAAGGCTTCGGCAGGAACAACCTTGCAATTTCCCTGTGAATATATAATGTGCCATTGTCGCCCGGTCGATGCAGATTAAGCGTTCGATAGCCCGTTGTTAAAGAGCCTTGCAAAAGTTTGCCATCTGTTTCGAGGTCATCGGTATAGCTTGCAATCCGTCCGTGTGAGGACAACGCATATTTTTTGCGCAGGTGTTTCCATCCGCTGAACTGCAAAGGCTTCCATGTTTCACCAGCTGCTTTTTTCATCTTTGCGTCGGTTTTAATTAAAGTTACTAAAATAGGCCTGTAATTACCTGTTGATTAAAGAGAGGAACTCGCTTTCGGAGATGATGCGCACCGATTCTATTTTTTTGGCCTTTTCGAGCTTTGAGCCTGCATCTTCTCCTGTTACAAGGTAATTCAATTTACTGCTCACACTACCAAGCAACTTACCTCCGTTCTTCTCAACCAGTTCTTCCGCTTCACTTCGCTTCAGCGTAGGAAGAGTGCCCGTAAACAGAAAAGTTTTTCCTGCAAGGTTTCCATCTTCTTCACCATGTTGTTTTTTCTTGTTCTCCAGGCAGATTCCCAGTGCTTCGAGTTCAGCAAGCATCTTCAGATTATCACTGTTATGAAAGAACTGGTAAATACTGCCCGCAACTTTTGGCCCGATGTCTTCAAGCTGCAGCAGGTCTTCTACAGAGTAATTATTGAAATCTGACACGTGGCTGACTGAATTCGCGAGTACCTTCGCCGTAGTTTCTCCCACATATCTTATGCCTAAAGCAAAAATCAGCCGGTGAAGAGGCTGTTGTTTTGATTTTTCTATTGACGCTGAGAGATTGGAAATACTTTTTTCACCGAAGCCTTCAAGTGTCCTGATTTTGTCGAATGGCAGGCGATAAATACCTGGTACGTCGCTGATGAACTTCATTTCGTAGAACTTCTTCACAAGAGCTTCCCCAAATCCGCGAATATCCATAGCGTCTTTGCTCGCGAAATGAATTATCCTTTCTACTACCTGTGCAGGACAGTTGATATTTACACATCTCCATACTGCTTCTCCTTCTGGTTTCACCAGGGGATCCCCACACACGGGACAATGCGTTGGGAATATGATCCGGGTTTCTTTACCTGTTCTTGCATCGGCCAAAGATTTAACGATATACGGAATAACATCTCCCGCTCTTTCTACCAATACAGAATCTCCGATCATCAGGTCCTTTTCGCGAATCACTTCTTCATTAAAAAGAGAAATAGAACCAACTACAACTCCACCGATCGGCACAGGCTTAATTTTTGCCACAGGTGTAATTGAACCTGTGCGGCCAACCTGGAATTCAACGTTAAGTAATTTGCTGGTAGCCTGGCGGGCTTTGAATTTGAATGCCATGGCCCATCGTGGATGGTGCGTTGTCATTCCCAATTTATCCTGCAGCTCCAGGTCATTCACCTTTATCACCATACCATCTATTTCATATGGCAATTCATCACGTTTGTCTTCAAATTCGCGGCAGCGGGCAATAACTGCATCGATACCCGTAACAACTGTTTTTTCCTTTTCAGGACTCCTGAAACCAAGGTCCCATAATAATTTCAATGAGTCGCCGTGTGTGGCGAGTTGTTTTGGTAAATCCTTTCCTTCATGTGTTACGTAACTGACATGGTAAAGAAAGGCTTCAAGATTTCTTCTTTTCACCTCGCGTGGATCTTTGATCCGGAGTGAACCCGCTGCTGCATTGCGGGGATTTGCCAGCGGGGGAAGATTTTGCGTTGCCAGCCAATCGTTGTATTTGTTGAAATTCGATTTATTCATCAACACCTCTCCGCGAATTTCAATCGTTTGAATGCCATACTTAGAAAAAGGAGCAGAAAGGGGAACGGATCTTACCTGTTTTATGTTCGTTGTAATTTCATCACCTTCAACTCCGTCGCCACGGGTTACTCCGCGCAGCAGGTGGTCATTTTCATATACGAGTGAAATACTTGCTCCATCAAACTTTGGCTCAACGCAATATTCGATTTCTTTCAAACCCGAACTCTCCCTCGCTTTCCGGTCCCAGGCGCGCAGATCATCTTCGTTGTAGGAATTATCGAGCGACAACATGGGTACGAGGTGAGGTACGGTAAAAAATTCCCTGGTAAGTACTGTTGCAACGCGTTGAGTGGGAGAGTCGGGAGTAACCAGTGATGGATTATCCGCTTCGAGTTTCTCGAGGGCTTTATAGAGCGCGTCGTATTCACCATCGGCGATCAATGGATCGTTATTTATATAATATCTGTATTCATGAAATTTCAGAACATCACGCAGGTCGTTGATTGCTGTTGCAGGGACGGCGTGTTTCTTTGCCTTTGGCAATAAATCGCGGGTGAGTTTATTCAATCGTACTATTTCCTCTTTCGGATACATGTGCCTTGATTTCGGTGTTGCAAATTAGCTGAATGTACAGTCCGTTTTGTCGTTGACATTTTTCCACCCTAAATTTATCGGGATATTTTTGCCATATGGGAACCTCGGCTCCTTTAAACCTCTTGTCGCCATCAACGCAGGATCCTGATTTTCTTCAGGCGCTCGTTTCCGTGGACTGTGTGATATTCGGGTTTGCAGATAATGAACTGAAAGTTTTGCTGATCAAGTCAGACATTGAGGTATATAAAGATCAGTGGTCATTACTTGGCGACCTGTTGAGGCCGAATGAAGACCTGGAAAGTGCATCTTACCGTGTATTAAAAGAGAGAACAGGTTTAAGTGATGTTTACCTTGAACAGGTTTATACTTTCAGCGCCATCAACCGACATCCGGGCGGCCGGGTAATTACCACTGCTTTCTACTCACTGGTCAACATCAAAGATCATCAACTGAAATTATCCCACAACGAACTTCACTGGCATCCGGTGAATGAGATTTCCAATTTAGCGTTTGACCACGATATTATTTTTCAAACCTGCCTGGCCAGGCTTCGTGAACAGATCCTTGAACATCCTATAGTATGTAACCTGCTGCCGGAGAAATTTTCGTTGCGCGAATTGCAGGCTTTATATGAGGCTATCTTAAATACCAAGATGGATCGACGCAACTTCCGGAAGAAGTTTTTCCTGATGGATTGGCTGGTAGACCTGGATGAATTGGAGACCGACGTATCTCATCGTCCCGGCAAACTCTACAAGTTCAATAGGGAGCATCTCAAAGAGACTGAGAAGTCCAAGATAGTGGAAAACAAGGCTTTATAGATTGGTTGGCGTAAATTTCCGAAATGCAGTGCAGCATAGCACAGCCCATTCTTGTCTTATTAGACGTTAAAGAAAAATTAATTTTATCGTATTAAGAAAATTTCCCTAAAATTGTGTAGATGTTACACAATCCATTTCCGGGTGTAGCATTTAGAAACTAATTATTTAACGACTGCAGTCATGAGAAAAAAAACCATCTTTTCTTTTGCCCTTACAGGCATATTCGTTTTACTTTCTCTCTCGATTTTTGCTCAAAACAAGACGGTCACAGGTTCGGTAACAGATAATACTGGTGCTGCTGTGGCTGGTGCTTCGGTTGTGGTAAAGGGGTCTAACCTCGGTACCAACACCGACGCAGAGGGAAAATTCTCGTTGTCTGTTCCATCGGATGCCAAAACGCTTGTCATTTCCTTCGTGGGTTTGACAGAGCAGGAGGTTGCGATTGGTTCAGGCCCGATATCCGTTGTTATGCAGAATGCTACTAACAATGACCTCAATGAGGTTGTGGTAGTAGGTTATGGTACCGCGCGGAGACGGGATCTTACCGGATCGGTAGCTACGATCAGGGAGAGAGACTTTAATAAAGGTATTTTCACTGCCCCAGACCAACTTATTCAGGGTAAGGCTGCGGGTGTACTTGTGTTGAACAACACCGGCCAGCCTGGTGGTTCAACTACAGTGAGGATTCGTGGATCATCTTCTATCCGTTCGGGAAACCAACCACTGTTTGTAGTGGATGGAGTTCCTTTATCGGGAGGTTCGGCCAGGCCTGGCGGTTCCGGAGCTGGTGCTTTCGGTAACGACGGTGGTAACCCGCTGAACTTTATGAACCCGAATGACATTGCGAACATCGAAATTCTTAAAGATGCGTCTGCAACCGCTATTTACGGTTCAAGAGGTGCGAACGGTGTGGTACTTATTACAACCAAACGCGGTCAGGCTGGTACACCCGGTGTTGACGTACTGGCTTCAGTAAGTGCATCGAACGTGCTGAAAGAACTGGAAGTTCTCAGTGCAGATGAATACAGGCAAAAACTTGGTGAGTATGGTCTTTCCGGTGGCGACTTCGGCGATAGCGAAGATGCATGGGATGCTATCACACGCACAGGTATTACGCAGAACTACAACGTAGCTGCAGGCGGAGGCCAGGATGGCGGTAAATACCGTATTTCTGCAGGCTTCCTTGATCAGCAAGGTGTAATTGAAACTTCAAACTTCAAGAAATACACTGCTAACCTGACTACACAGTTCAAATTCCTGGAAAGCAAGAAACTTGGACTGGATGTAAACGTTCTGGCTACACAGACAGACGAAGTTGTTGCACCGATTTCTGCCTTCGTAGGATTTGAAGGAAACCTGATTTCACAAGCGCTTCAGTGGAACCCAACACACAAACTCAGGCTGCCTGATGGTAGTGTGTGGATCGACCCTGCAGTAGGTGCCACAACCATCAACCCGCTTGCTCAGCTGCAGTATTTCAATGATAAGGTGAAGATGACAACAATTCTTGCAAGTGTGTCGCCTTCATATAAATTCACCGATGCCCTTGAATATCGCTTCCTGTACAGCGTTAACCGCCAGTTAGGGGTGAGAAGAGGACAGGTGAACAGAGACCTGAATGCGCAGAATACACTCGGAAGAGGTGCTGCTTTCCAGGGGAATCTTGAAAGAACTGACCAGCAGATCACAAATACCCTCAACTTCAACAAACAGATCACTTCTGCCTTCAACCTGAATGCGGTTGTGGGACACGAGTGGTTGATTTATGATACAAGAGGAATGTTTGCTTCGGGCCAGGATTTCACCAATGTAGGTCTGAACTATTATGATTACCTCGGGTATTCTACTCAGAACTCCCGTGGAATCGGATCTTTCGCATCTCCTACAACTGAGCTGCAGTCATTCTTCGCACGTGCAATCGTGAACTACAACGATCGCTACCTGCTTACTGCAACTTTCCGTGCAGACGGTTCAACACGTTTCGGTGGTAACAATAAATATGGTTACTTCCCATCTGTAGGTTTTGCATGGAACGCTACCAACGAAGAGTTCCTCCAGGATAATGATTTCCTTGGAAACCTGAAAGTTCGCCTCAGCTGGGGACAAACAGGTAACCAGGAGTTCCCCTCTGGTGCATCTCTTACACGCTTTGGTTTCGGTCAGCAGTCGGTTTCTCAGTCTAACTTCGCCAACGAAGATCTTAAATGGGAAACTTCTACAACTACCAACGCAGGTATCGACTTCAGCATCCTTAATAATAAACTGTTCGGTTCGATTGATTACTTCTATAAGAAAACAACTGACGTATTGTTTGAACAGACAATCGTTCAGCCAGCTCCAAGTGGAAGAATCTGGATCAATCTTCCCGGTCACGTGTTGAATAGTGGTCTGGAAGTAATGTTGGGAACTGCAATCATAAGCAACCAGGACATACAATGGAACGTAAATGTAAATGCGGCGTTCCTTGAAAATACCGTGGAAGGTCTCAGAGGTTTCTATGAAACAGGTGAACTGCGCGGACAAGGTTTCTCCGATGTACGCGGACAGCGCCTGATTGCAGGACAACCTTTGAACGTGTGGTATCTGAGGAGATTTGAAGGTCTTGATAAGACTACCGGTCAGAGTATTTACACTGATGAGGGCAACACCCTCTTCTACTCCGGTAGCCCGAACCCGAAAACTTTGTTGGGTCTGTCTACAGACTTTGCATATAAAAGATTTTCGGCAGTTATCAATTTCAACGGTACCTTTGGTCACTATCTCTTCAATAACACTGCCGCCTCCGTACTTGGTATTGGAAACCTTGGAACAAGAAACGTTGCTAAATCGGTATTCGAGACAGACGTGCAAGAAAGCATTTCCAATGCACCGGCACCTTCAACAAGAAATCTTGAAAAAGGTAACTATCTGAAACTGGCAAATGCTAGTCTCTATTATCGCTTAGGTAACATCGGAAAAGACTTTAGAAACGTAAGTATTTCACTGACCGGACAGAATCTGTTTGTGATAACAAACTACACAGGTTTCGATCCTGAGGTAAATACTGATGCAGGATTCGGCGGTATTCCTTCACTTGGTGTGGAATACATTCCTTATCCATCAGCACGTACGATTCTTTTGGGTGTAAGCTTCAGTTTATAAACTTTATATAACATCTATTTATGAAAAATATAGTAGTTTATTTTCTACTGCTGCTCGTTGTGGTCTTTACCGGCTGTACCAAGCTGGATGAAAGATTCAGGAGTGAGTTGGAAGAAAATAATTCCGCAACCATTACCGCTGACCAGCTATTGATCAGTGCTTATAATGGTTTGAACGGACCGTTCCAGACAGGCGACTTCTGGCACATTCAACAACACACTACCGACGAAACAATTGCTCCAACACGTGGTCCTGACTGGGACGATAACGGACAATGGAGAGCATTACATGCACACACATGGAATGCCGACCAGGGTCAGATCCGCGGTGCATACAATGGTTTGCTCGGAGTACAATTCTCTGCATCAAACGTACTGCAATTCAATCCTACTGCTCAACAGGCAGCAGAAGCAAGGTTTATCCGCGCTCTCGCTATGTATGCAGTTCTGGATGGATATGATCAGGTTCCTTTCAGGGCTGATCTTACAGACTACAAAAAACTTCCTGAAACTCTGAAGGGAGCTGATGCAGCAAATTTCATCATTACCGAGCTTAACGAAATCATGAACGACCTTCCAGCTACCGGTCCGGCTTATGTAGCTAACCAGGATGCCGCCAAGGTGCTGCTCATGAAATTGTACCTCAACAAAGGAGTTTATGCCAACAGGGCTGCTCCAACATTCGACGCCGGCGATATGAACCAGGTAATTACCCTGGCCGATCAGATCATTGGCACTGGTAAGTATACACTTACTGCGGGTTCATACTTCGATCATTTCGCTCCAAACAACCACGAACTTTCTGACGAAAACATCTTCACCCTGTATAACAATGGTGGCGAAAGAGGTGGTAACGTTCGTGGAGCTGTTTACCAGGTTCACCACTACAACATGAATCCGGATGGTTGGAATGGTTTCGCTGTTCTGTCGGATTTCTACGATAAGTTTGAACCAACAGACAAGCGTCTTGGTGAAGCGTACGATTATCCCGGAGCTCTCCCAAATCCAGGCAACAGAGTTAACGTAGGTTTCCTCATCGGACAGCAATATAACCTTACTACCGATGCTGCCTTGGAAGACAGAAAGGGTAATCCACTTTCCTTCACAAGAGAAGTTGCTTTAAGAGAAACAGGCGACAACCTGGAAGTAACTGGTATCCGTGTAGTTAAATATCCTTTTGACTATGCAACTGCAGGCGACCAGAAAAACAATGACTGGGTAATATTCCGCTATGCCGATG